>NZ_JBWKYN010000300.1:0-3431 GCF_059423785.1 Arcicella sp. GW458-12-2-14-TSB2
ATGTTAATTTCTATTAGGGTGTGACTTAAGTCACACCCTAATAGAAATTAACATAATACGTCTCCTAGCCCAGAGGGCTGATAATAGTCGTCACTCGTAAGATACGAGCGACTGCATGAGCTCTAATAATATTACGCTAATTGTTTTTGACTTGCAGAGGTTATGATAAAAGCTTGCTTGATAGATAATCCAAAAAACGTATAATCTTTTATTTCTATAGCACCATGCTCAATATGAAATGTGTTCTGAATCATAGGAAGTTCAGGATTATCTTCATCAATAATTACAATTTTCGAAATATTCACTATCTCTGTTACATCTAAACTTCTCTGTACGTATCCTGCCACATATTGCATAACTTCCCACTTGTTGTTCTTAATCCAATCAGCCGCTACCACTATATCCCATTTATCTATTGCATCCTCTCTTAGGAATAAAGCAAAGAATTCAAAGTCTCCTTTTTCTTTAGAGATTTCCTGTTCAATTTTTGAAAACTTTTCAATAAGATTCTTCATAACATTTGTATTAATCTTTTTGTACTATCAATCATCCCTTGTGCTATTTTAGCATCAATAATAGTGTTGTTATAACGACTTTCTGGATTCCAGTTATTAACAGTAGACCAATCTGCCATGTGACTACTTTTAATTAAGATTTCCTTTCCAGTAAACGCTAGCAAATCATCCAGTGAATGGGTTTTTAAGCTTTTCTTAGACTCAAATTCTTTTCCCGTATTAGGGAAACCAGACCAATTCAAGACATTACATATACTATGTTTCAATGCAATTTCTACTGCATAACCACATAAATAATAAGAACCATTAAATCTGCCACCATCATACAGTACTTGTGCATCCTCAATTCGCTCTGTATAAAGGTTAATCAAATCTTGTTTACTAATCATAATATAAGCTCAATTTTAAAGAATCTAAGTGTATCATGTATAATAATATCTAATAACGTTAACTATCTATCACAACGCAAGATTTACGATAAAAATTACTACATATATGTAGAATATGCAAGCAAAAATTTTATAAAACGCTAACACTATGCATACTTAACGTAATATTATATTACACGAAACAGAGATAGGCTTTTAAATATCGATAATAATTGAGTTATTGCCAACCTAGCCCAGAGGGCTGATAATAGTCGTCACTCGTAAGATACGAGCGACTGCGTTATTCAAATATTTATCATTTTGATTAAAATTGTTGCAACTTTAAATGCACTGGGCGGTCTAATCAATAATGAGTCATGCAAACAAAAATAATCTAGATGATCACCGCTTGGTATCTGCCGTACTAAACGGTGACCGCCATGCGTTTGGCTTGATTATCCGACAGACGGAAAGACTGGTGTCGCAGATGACTTTTAAGATGATTAACAATCCGGGCGACCGTAAGGATATTGCACAGGATGTTTACCTAAAAGTCTTTAAAAACCTGTCTGACTTCCAATTCAAATCCAAACTATCTACGTGGATTGGTCAGATTACTTATAATACCTGCCTACAGTACATTGAAAAAAAGAAGCTGGTCTTACTAGAAAATTTTGGGCAAGAAGATGATACTCTTGAAAATCAACTAACAAGTGAATCACATAATGATGTCGAAGAAGTATTGTTGGGGAAAGAACTAGCCAATATTTTAAACGCTGAGATTGACCTTCTCCCACCGCTTTACAAAACATTAATATCCTTGTATCATCAAGAAGAATTGAGTTATATCGAAATTGCGGACATTACATCATTGCCTGAAGGTACTGTAAAAAATTATATCTTCAGGGCTAGGAAAACATTAAAGGAAAGTATTTTATCAAAATATAAAAGGAACGAGTTATGATAACAGCACATCTCACCGAAAACGAGATTCAGCTTTATGTAGCTGAACCACAAGCCATCAGTAAAGCACAGATAGCGCATATCCAAGGCTGTGCTAGTTGCCGTACTAAAGCTACCAATTACGAACTTTTATTTAAGGGTATCGGCGATGTTCCCCACCCTACTTTTGACTTCGATTTGTCAGCCTTGGTATTAGCACAATTGCCTGTAGCGGTACCCAAAAAAGCTTTTCCGTGGGCTACTTTGCTTATCTCTTTCTTATCAGTCGCTATCATAGTGGCGAGTATTTGCCTTTTATGGACAGCCCTAGAAAGTGTTATGAAGGTAATGCCAAGCATTATGTTGTCCATTGCTGGTACAGGTGTAATCGTGATTTTGGCGTTTCAGTGCATGGAGATGCTGAAAGAACATCAAAAAAGAATGCAAGCTTTATTATTTCAAAAAACATTGCAACTTTAATCTGGCTGGTCGGTCTAATGTGGTATAAACAATAAAAAGACATGAAAAAAATATTAATATCGGCCTTATTGATTGCCTCTGCGCTGTCAACCAATGCTCAAAGTGAATTTGACCCACTAACCAACAAGACTACTTTTGAGGAAATGTTTCGTAGTGTGGTCATCTTGTTATTATGCTATCTCGTCACTAGTTTTATTTTGAATATCATCAAACTGTTTCTGGACGAACGTCTGAAAAAAAAGATTGTCGAAACTGGAACTTCCGAAGGCATAGTAGCCCAGTTATTACCCACTAAGGTAGACGACAAAAATAGCACCTTAAAATGGTTTAGTGTACTTACGGGTATTGCTATCGCACTTGTCATCATTGGCTTCACTCAATTGAGTGGCATTTTTGCGGCAGCAATCATCGCCTTTAGTTTGGCCATTGGCTTTTTAGGTTATTTTTTCTTGAGCAAGTATCTGTCGAGGTAGGAGTTGTGAGTTTTGATTAAAATACTGACAATCAATATTTTAATACGCAAAACCCACAGGTTTTAAAGTTTTCATCCCTAGCGAGGGACTTAAGTCCCTCACTAGAAATAAAGGTAGAAATTTATCAGTTCTAAAAATAGGCATTGACAATGCTATCCTCTTTATCATATTAACCTTTAAAAAGATGACAAAAAATAATATCATCCTAACGATTACGCTGTTTTCGTTAGGCATTGGGTTGCTGTATTTACTGACTAAAAAAAGTGATGGCAAAACCGAAATCTATGTAAAAGAAACAAAAAAGACTTATTCTTTTGGTGCAAGTTTCAACCCAACGAAAATGCCAAGAATAACCAGTTATTTAAATAACTACCTTGCTTCAGAGGGTGCTTTTAATATTAGTCAAAATTTTGAAGAAGAGATTGTGTTAAAAGACAAAACTACTTTTCAGTTAGAAACCTCTGAGGGTGAAATAACAATAACGGCAGATAAAAGAAATAATGCTGTTCTTTCAATTGAACGGATTAGGAAAATGGGTTTGGAGATTAAAGATTTAATTGCTCAGTAATAGCTAATTTTACTTTATTTTAAAGCCTTCCAATTTGACTATCAATAGCTTATATATATTTATTTCTAGCGAGGGACTTAAGTCC
>NZ_JBWKYN010000301.1:0-3411 GCF_059423785.1 Arcicella sp. GW458-12-2-14-TSB2
CTTAAGTCCCCCGCTAATAGTAAATGATTTTCAAAATTATATTATCAAAACACACGTTTTAAGAAAATATTATTTCATTTTTACATAGTATTTTCTCAAATAGGGTAGATAACACAAGAACTTAATAATCCTACACTAAAGGAGAGGGGATGAGGTAAACCATATCATGAACCGTATTTCAGCACTTTTTTCAGTAAAAAAGAATAACTTACTTAACGTTTATTTTACAGCAGGCTTTCCGAAAATCAATGATACTAAATTGATTTTGAAATCATTACAAGAAGGAGGAGCGGACTTAGTAGAAATAGGGATGCCTTATTCAGACCCTGTGGCAGATGGAGAAACTATCCAGCAAGCTAACCAAGTATCACTCGACAATGGAATGACGGTAAAGCTTTTGTTTGAACAACTAGCAGGTATCCGTCAGGAAGGCATTAGTGTGCCTATCTTATTGATGGGTTATATTAATCCAGTCTTACAATTTGGGGTAGAAGCTTTTTGCCAAAAATGCCAAGAAGTTGGGGTTGATGGCTTGATTTTGCCTGATATGCCTGCCAGTGTGTATGAAGAAGAATACAAAGCTATTTTTGATAAATATGGTATTCTAAATATCTTCTTGATTACGCCACAAACTAGCGAAAGTAGAATCAGACATATCGACGAAGTATCACACGGTTTTATCTATATGGTTTCGTCGGCAAGTACTACAGGTGCAAAATCAGGCATTTCGGATGTCCAAGAAGAGTATTTTGAACGAGTAAACAGTATGAATTTAAATAATCCACGACTGATAGGGTTTGGTATTTCGGATAATGAAACCTTTAAAAAGGCCTCTTCACACGCAGCAGGAGCTATTATAGGTAGTGCTTTTATTAAAATGCTAAGTAATTCAACAGATTTAGATGGAGATACCAAAGCTTTTGTAAAAATGGTGAAGGGTTTATAACAATTCTGTAGCACGAGTTTTCAACTCGTGCACTTTATAGTATTTTGTGCACGAGTTGGAAACTCGTGCTACAGATACAGTTCTACTCAAAAAATATGAAAAAACAGTTCTATAGAAGAAGTCTACCTCATTTACAACCTCTTGGTGGAACATACTTCGTTACCTACAATCTTTATGGGAGTATACTTCAGTCAGTATTAGAACAATGGAAAGAAGAATATGCTAGGGCAAAAGCTAATATTATTCAATTTTCCAAAAATTATGAAAATGATTTAGATAAACTAGGAAGACTAGATTTTGCTAAACGAGATACCTTTTATGATACTTATAAAGAGGGGAATCATTACCTAAAAAGTCATGCTATAGCTCAAATAGTCGCTGACTCTTTACATTTTTGGGATAATAAAAAGATAGAATTATATGCGTATTGTATCATGTCCAATCATGTCCATGTTGTAGTTCGTTTATTTGATGAATCAGAAACTGACACCCCATTTTATTTAGAAGATTTTATGCATTCCGTCAAACGTTATTCGGCTTTTGAATGTAATAAAATTTTAGAACGTACCAGCCAGTTTTGGCAAAGAGAAAGTTATGATAGACTGGTACGTAATAGAGATGAACTTCATCGAATTTTGAATTATGTATTAAATAATCCTGTTAAAGCAGGTTTATGCCAAGCGAAAAAAGACTGGAAATGGTCTTATATCAAAGAGATTTACAATGGTATTATGTAATGAAAGCAAATGACGACATATACACTACAGTCGTTGCCTTTTACTACCCCGCCCAGTTCTCTCTATCCAAACTTCTATACTGTATCGCTTCGGCCAGATGTTCAGCACGAATGTCTTCTGTGCCTGCTAAGTCGGATATTGTACGAGCTACTCTTAAAATACGGTCGTAAGCTCTTGCCGAAAGTTGTAATCTTTCCATCGCTTTTTTCAATAAAGCAACGCCTGCCGTATTAATTTCGCATATCTCTTTCACCATTTGCGAAGGCATCATGGCATTACAATAAATGGCAGGATGGTCTTTAAAACGAACAGTTTGTATTTCTCTCGCTTTAATTACCCTCTCTCGAATATCAGCAGAACTTTCAGATTTTCTGTTAGACGATAATTGTTCAAACTTCACGGGTGTTACTTCTACATGAAGGTCTATTCTATCTAATAATGGTCCCGATATTTTATTAAGGTATTTTTGTACTACACCAGGCCCACAAACACATTCTTTTTCGGGGTGATTGTAATAACCACAAGGGCAAGGATTCATAGAAGCAATCAACATAAAACTTGAAGGGAATTCTACTGCCCATCTTGCCCTAGAAATAGATACTTTTCGTTCTTCTAAAGGCTGACGCATTACTTCCAAAGCCGAGCGTTTGAATTCTGGTAATTCATCCAAAAACAATACGCCATTATGGGCTAATGAAATTTCTCCAGGCTGTGGGTTTCCTCCTCCACCAACCAAGGCCGCATCTGAAATGGTATGATGTGGTGAACGATAAGGTCGTGTAGAAATTAAGGAAGCTTTCGTCCCTAGTTTCCCTGCTACAGAATGTATCTTAGTAGTTTCCAAGGCTTCTTGTAATGAAAGCGGAGGAAGGATAGAAGGAATCCTTTTTGCCAACATGGTTTTGCCAGCACCGGGAGGGCCAATCATGATAACATTATGCCCACCAGCTGCCGCTATTTCTAAGGCTCTTTTAATATTTTCTTGTCCTTGCACGTGCGAAAAGTCTGCATCGTAATCATTCTGAGAGTTAAAGAAAATATCACGCGTATCAGTAATCAAAGGTTCTATCTGAAGCGTTCCTTTCAAAAAATCAACCGCTTCTCTTAACGTATTGACACCGATGATGTCTAAATTGTTGACGATAGAAGCCTCTGAAGCATTTTCAATGGGAAGAATGAATCCTTTCAAACCTTTTTTTCGGGCTTCAATAGCAATGGGTAAAACTCCTTTGATAGGTCGTAAAGCACCATCCAAGGCTAATTCGCCCATAATTACGTAGTCTTCAAGGCTTTTTAAATTACTTTGTCCAGAAGCATGGATAATCCCTAAAGCAATGGGTAAATCATAAGCAGAACCTTCTTTACGGATATCAGCAGGAGCAAGGTTTACAACAACTTTGGTACGAGGAAAGAAAAAATCTGTTTGTTTGATAGCAGATTCCACCCGATGAGTAGATTCTTTAACAGCTCCGTCTGGAAGCCCAACAATAAAGAAATTTTGTCCTTGGCCTTCGCTCACTTCAACAGTGATAATGGTAGCATCAACACCATGAACGGCACTACCGAAGGTTTTTGCAAGCATAGAATGTGGTTTTTATAGAACTTAGTTGAATAAATAATTAGCTAAACAAAGATAAGATAGTTTTACTTTGTTTGATTGTGTTATGAAGTAATAATTATGAATGATTTGTAGCACGAGTTTTCAACTCGTGGGTATGTCCCTTCACG
>NZ_JBWKYN010000302.1:0-3325 GCF_059423785.1 Arcicella sp. GW458-12-2-14-TSB2
GCTTTTAAATAAGTGTTAATAATAAGGATTTCCTAAAACTAAATTTTAGTAATAAATACAAAAAAATATTTTCTTGTATTTTTTTTAGGAACACTAAAAAAAGTTATACGTATTTGATGAACGTTCCTTTATTTATATAAGCGAAGATAATAAATGAGGTTCAATAATGTGTTTGACTGAAAAATACAAGATTTATTTGTAATTTATTGATAATCAGCAGTTTATTGTTATAATGATATACGTCTTTTGTCGTTTGGAAAATTAGAATTAATTTTGTAGTTAATATTTAAGGCAGAATCATTACATTATGCAATACTAAACTTTACCAAGATTTTAATAAAATAAAGAAATACTCAAAAATTACCATAGATTAAAAGATAAGTTACTAAAACTATCGTTAACTTAATGTTCTATTTATAGAACGAAAAATAAATAAAATGAAAACTAAAATTCTATCAATTGTATTCGCCTTAGGAATTATTGCTTCATCATGTGTATCCGAGCTTGTTGTTGACGATAAAGTTGCCAATGATATCAATAATTTAGTAGTGCCTGCAGGTTTCGATTGGTCAACTGCAAGAGACGTAAGTTTTAATGTTACAATAAGTGATATTCGTTTCAAGAATTCACTTCATGTAGTTGCTGTTTACACTGCTGATCCATCAACAGGTGTATCTAAGGCACTATCAAAAGGAACAGCTTCATTAGCTTCTTCATTCAAAACTAAAATTTCAATTCCAGCTGGTGTTAAAGAAGTTTACTTCGTTAAAACAGCTCCAGATGGTACTAAATATACTCAGAAAGTAGCTTTAACCGCTGCTAGTAGTCTTGCAGTAGCTTTAGGGGCAACTCCTTCTGGAAGATTGAGTGCAAACACTGAATTATATGCTACTACAGAAACAAGTCCTGATTGTAGTACAGGATGTGATATGTCAGTAAGCAGCTCAACAACTATCGACCTTGATTCAAAAACTGGTTCACAAACAATTTGTTTGACAGGTAGCGATTATACTGTAAACTTCAATCCAAATACATTAAATGGTGGTACGCTTCGTATTTGTGGTACTAACATTACGCTTAATAATTTGAATTTTAATTCAGGTGCTAAGTATACTGTAATCATTACTTCAAAAGGTTCAGCTAATTTCAGCAATGTGAACTGGAACTCAGCAGATGTAACAGTGAAAAACTTTGGTACATTGAATTCTTCGGGTAACCTTATCGTTGGTGGTACTTTCTATAACTACGGTGTTGTGAATGCTAATTCAGAATTACAATCTCGTTCAGGTTCAAACATCATTAACGAAGGACAAATCATTGTTAAAGGTGCTTCTCCATTAGATGGCGCAATGACAAACAATGCTGAAATTTCATTCGCTGGCGAAGTTAGATTAAATTCTTCTGGACAGACTGTAACTAACAATGGTACAATGACTGCTGCTGGAAACTTTATCATCAACAATTCTACTACGATGACTAACAATAGCTATATGACTGTTGCTGATATGCAAGTAAATAGCTCAGGTATTCTTAATAACAAATGTCATTTAATTATCAAAAATACATTAGGTATCGACAAAACTGTAAATAACGATAGCTATATCTCTGTAGGAAGCTGGACACGTATCAATGGCTCAGGTGTTGTTAACTTATACAATGGTGCTTTATTCGTAACTAACTCTTTATCAACTTACGATGGTAAAATTACGGGTACAGGGGATAACTATTCATTATTCAAAGTATTAACTGCTGCGGGTGGTAACATCAACAACGGGGGTGGTCAGAAACTTACAGGTACTGTTCAATTCTCAGAACCAAGCGATATTCTTAAAGCTGATTTCTTAGATAAATTTGCTCAGAAAACTAAAGATGGTGGTATTTATATCGCAAAAACATCTTGTAACGAAGGAAACGGAACTGCACCAGTATCAAGCAATGACTCTGATAAAGACGGTGTAATTGATTCGGAAGATGCTTATCCAAATGATCCTGCTAAAGCTTTCAACAACTACAATGTTCCTTCAACAGTAGCTTTTGAAGACCAATGGCCATCTGTAGGAGATTATGACTTGAACGACGTAATCCTAGCCTTTACTTACACAATCGTTACAAGTTCAACAAACCAAGTGGTTCAAGTTAAAGCAGATTATACACTTCAAGCAACTGGTGGTTCATTCAACAACGGTGCAGGTATTCAGTTTAACATCCCAACTGGTAATGCTAAAAACTTCACAGGTACTTCTACTATCGGTGCAGGCTTAGAGGCAGGTCAAGACAGTGTGGTTGTAATCTTATTCAACAACGCTAGAAACGAACAATCAGCATGGAATACACGTCCAAATGAAGCATTAGTAGCTTATAAAACTTACTCTTTCTCATTTGATGTAACAAACGGTCCTTCTATCGGAGCATTCGGGGTTGGTTCATACAATCCATTTATCTTCAATAATACATCTGGTTTTGGTAGAGGTTACGAAACACACTTATACGGTAAAAATCCTACAAAATTAGTAAACAAAGCATTGTTCGGAACGAAAGATGATGCTTCTACTGGAAGTGCTTATTATGCGACATCGAAAAAATTACCTTGGGGTATCGAAATATCAACAGCTAACTTCAAATATCCAAAAGAAGGAGTTAAAATCACTGATACATATTTGAAATTTGCTAACTGGGCATCGTCAGGTGGTACTTCAAGTATAGACTGGTATTCAAACACAGCGGATGGTTATAGAAATGTTTCAAATATTTTCAATCCATAGTCCTAAGTAGTTTAAACAAAAAGAGCTTCGGAAGTTAATTCCGAAGCTCTTTTTGTTTATGGGGTAAATATGATTAAATAATGAATCAGAATTCCCAAATCAAGACTCAAAAGTTTTATTCTTCTTCAAAATCTGCTCTATTAAACAAAGCTTTAAAGGTCTCAGACATAGCAATAAGGTCGTGAACCTTATTTTTAGCTAATTTCAATGTCCTAGTTTCTTGGCAATCATGAATTCTTTTATCGAAATGATTCCATAAATTAATCATGTCGTTCATATTTTCTGCAAAACGCTCTACGATATACCGTTCAAATTTAGGCTTTTCTCCCTCAGCTAAGTAAAGTATGATATGAAAGTTTTCGTCAACAAAAAACCAAGAAAGATGACTTCTAGTAAAGTCCTTAATCATCGCATTGTTATCTACCAAGAAGTCTATGATATCAACTTCATTGTTGATGGAATAGAGGTTTTGATCGTTTTTCATATCATTATTGTATTTTTTTAAGAAGATACACTCTAAAAATTTTACAAATATTTGACTACTATAAACGTTAGGCATAATC
>NZ_JBWKYN010000303.1:0-3224 GCF_059423785.1 Arcicella sp. GW458-12-2-14-TSB2
ACGTAACAGATTTTACGTAAATTTCCTATCTCTAGCGAGGGACTTAAGTCCCTCGCTAGAGATAGGAAATCAATAGAACTTATGTCACCCCCTAAAAGGAAGAATGTTTAAAAGCCTATTGCTAAAAAGAATAGTCCCTAAACCCTATTAATAACCAATAGTAAATTTGCACAACGTTGTACCATAGCTGGCTATTACTGAGATAGTGCTAACTCGTTGCTGATCATCTAATGTATATGTGATTTTATCAGTGAATCCACTAGTTACCAACACCTTAGGAAGCATTTTAGAAACAAATATCGAATGAATGACAGCATCACTGTATGACAAGTGTAAAAACTGTGTGTTTTCAGTAAATTTGTACAAAGGATTTTCGATGGTAGTAAAGTCGCTCAAGGTGTAAGAATATTCAATATTACTTTTGCCGTTATATTTAGTCAACCGTCCGTTAGTATCATAATCAAATTTTTCGGACAACGACGAGTTTATGCTTGTGGTTGTATAATCAAAATTTGTCAACTGTCCATTACTATTATATATCCACTTCTGGTTACTTCCTAATGTTATTTCAGTTCCATTGGTATTATATACATAATCATACGTTTGACTTCCGTCGGCATAATTGGCACCTTTATAGCTATACTTTTCGGTTTTGATTTGGGTTTTATCATTTCTGGTAAATTCATAGGTCCTTACAAAATCCTTATTAGTAGAAGTATTTAAGGTGGTAATTGTATAAGAACTCAAAAGATTGCCTTTCCAAGTGTAAGCATAATACGTAGGGTTTTTACTACCAAGTAACTCAACTTTTACTGTTTTCGGTAGCGACGAGCTTGTTGCTTGTGGTTCAATCTCATCTGATTTTTTTGAAGAGCATCCTCCTAAAACTAAAATAGTAAACAATAGTGTGATTTTTTTGTAGTGTGGTAACATGATGGTAGATATGGGTGGTTAAAATTGATTGTGTAGTAAAAAATCTTGAGTAAGTAGCACGAGTTTTCAACTCGTGTGTTATTTTACGAGTTGGAAACTCGTGCTACTGCTTTAGGCTACTAACAAAAAAGCCTTCTGAACTACTCCAAAAGGCTTTTCTGTAGGTATATCAGAAACGATTATTTCTTATAAGTAACAGATTTAACCGCTTCAATAGTACGAGCAACACTTGGAAGAATAGCTTCTAACAATGTTGGTGCATACGGAAGTGGTAAGTCTAACGAGTTCACACGGATAACTGGAGCATCCATGAAATCAAATGCCCAACGCTGAACGTTATAAGCGATTTCTGATGATAATGCTGCAATTGGGTTAGCTTCTTCAACTACCACACAACGGTTTGTTTTCTTAACTGAATTAATGACAGTTTCGTAATCTATCGGTCTAACAGTTCTTAAATCGATAACCTCCGCATTGATGCCCATTTTAGTTAATTCAGCTACCGCTGGCATTACTACTCTAGAAAGCATTTTACCGAAAGTAACAATCGTTACGTCAGTACCTTCTTTTACAATATTTGCTTTACCGATTGGTGTAAGGTATTCGCCATCTGGCACAAGGCCTTTGTCGCCATACATCAATTCAGACTCCATGAAAATAACAGGGTCGTTATCACGGATTGAAGATTTCAATAAGCCTTTTGCATCAGCAGGGTTTGAAGGAACTACAACTTTTAAACCAGGAGTGTTGGCAAACCAGTTTTCAAAGTTTGAAGAGTGTTGCGATGATAACTGTCCAGCGTTTCCAGTAGGGCCACGAAAAACGATTGGGCAAGAGTATTGTCCACCCGACATTGACATCATTTTGGAAGCCGAGTTGATTACTTGGTCGATGGCTACCAACGAGAAGTTAAAAGTCATAAACTCAACTATTGGACGCAACCCATTAGCGGCCGCACCAACAGCGATACCTGCAAAACCTAATTCTGCGATAGGTGTGTCAATCACACGGTCTGGACCAAATTCATCCAACATTCCCTGTGATACTTTATAAGCACCATTGTATTCGGCTACTTCTTCGCCCATCAAAAACACCGACTGGTCTCTACGCATTTCTTCGTTTAATGCTTCACGAAGTGCCTCTCTGAATTGTATTTCTCTCATTGGTTATTTTTATCGTTGTGAGGTTGAGAATCGTTGAAACGATTCTGTCTTCAAAATCTGCGTAAAATTAGATAACAAACCTCAGACTGCCAACGGCGAAATGCCTAAATTATGACTTAAATTGTTTGAAATGATTTTTTTATCGTTTTAGTCCTATATAGGAGTGATGAGTTTAGAGTTTATGAGTTTATGAGTTTAGAGTTTATGAGTTTAGAGTTTGTGAGTTTATGAGTTTATGAGTTTATGAGTTTAGAGTTTATGAGTTTAAAGTTTATGAGTTTAGAGTTTGTGAGTTTTTCTTTGTCCTTGCCTAAAATAGGTGGGTTGAGTTTTATGAAAGCCTTGGGGATATATAGGATGTTACTAAGCCACGCTTGCGTTATTGCATAATTGTCATGCCTTTTGGATAAGAATGTGAGGCTGTAGTTGGATTTTGAGGTAATATGTTGTATTTTTAAAGTGAGCAATTTTTGTATATCATAACCTGCAACTGCCGGGGTTGCCAGTATTGGCACAGGATACAAAAGATTGCTTTTTTTATCGCTATACATATCCATCTTTCCTAAATTCACTAGCTTTTTCAATCGTGAAAGGGTTCTTGACACGATGATAATAATTTGACTTGTAATTTGTAAAATCGTACAAATCGATAATCAAGTTAAATTTATCGCACAATGCTTTGAAATACCGAGCTTCTCCCGACAGAATATAGCGTTGTAATACCCAAAGCAAATAATCTATCAGGCTTAATTCAGGCGTTTTATTACTTGGAGCAGTGATACACGAAAATTTTATCGCTAATTTGTTTTTTCTAAGAACATTATCTCTCGCAATTGCCTTTTCAATAGCTTCTTTAAGCTTAGCAGAACTGCTGCCAGACCTCCCTGCTAATATAATTTGGTAGAAAAAACTATACTAGTTTTTTTTCTTTTTAGCATAGAAAGAGGCGTCGCCACTTTCATCTATAAAAATGTATTTCTTCGGTAATTTATTCATGGTAGATTAATAGGGTGTCAACTAAATAATGCTCGAAAAAAAGTAGATTAAGATGTAAAAAATATGGGATAGCCCTAAAAGAAAATAACTCAGACGAAAATCGTCTGAGCTATTTGATTAATAGTTCTACAC
>NZ_JBWKYN010000304.1:0-3191 GCF_059423785.1 Arcicella sp. GW458-12-2-14-TSB2
GTTGATTAAAAGTAAAGGACTGATTAGTATAGATCATATCATTGAAATCTAAGTTTTCTATCCTGCCAATGTCAAAAAATCTGCTACAGTTTCGTAGCAGAATTTTTTATGAAATACAAAGGGATTATCTATAAGGATTATTTACTTATTAGATAATGTAAAACTCAAGCTGTTAAAAGAATTAAAACATCCCTTATCCCCAATATTCAAAGTATTATGAGTCGATTTTAAGCGTCATTTTAGTGCCATTATTTTGTTATGTTGGCATATTAAAAGCATAAAAAGCCCTCTGACATAGTCTGAGGGCTTTCCTTCTGAAACAAAACCACAAGAACCATTACTTGTGGTAAAGTTTTAATATTTTATGCTTCTGCAAGGAATTCATCGTGTTGAGAAATATCCAAACCTACTCTTTCTTCTTCTTCAGTTACACGTAAAGGAATGATTTTATCTGTAATGAATAATAAGAAATATGAAAGACCAAATGCGAAAGCTGAAACAACTACAAGAGCTACTAAGTGCTTGATGAATAAAGCTGGGTCACCAGTGATGAAGAAACCTTGTTCTGTTTCAACAACTGCACCATTAACTGCTTTAGAAGCAAATAAACCAGTCATTACCATACCTACCATACCACCTACACCATGGCAAGGGAATACATCTAAAGTATCATCTAATTTAGAATTAGCTCTCCAGTGTGCCGCAACGTTTGAAATAATAGCAGCGATTGTACCAATTGTGATAGCGGCTGTTACTGAAACAAAACCAGATGCAGGCGTAATAGCAACTAAACCTACTACAGCACCGATAGAGAAACCTAACGCTGAAACTTTACGACCACGTGTTACATCAAATAAAATCCAAGAAAGACCAGCAGAAGCAGCTGCTACGTGAGTAGTTGCAAATGCAGATACTGCTAATGGACTAGCACCTACTGCTGAACCAGCATTGAAACCGAACCAACCGAACCAAAGTAAACCAGTACCTAATAATACGTAAGGAATGTTTGCTGGAGGAAGAATATTCGCTTCAACGTGTGACTTACGACGTTTTAAATATAATGCACCTGCTAAAGCAGCCCAACCTGCACTCATGTGTACAACTGTACCACCAGCGAAGTCAAGAACACCATATTTAAACAACCAACCTTCTGGGTGCCATGTCCAGTGTGCTAACGGAGCATAAACTACTACACAGAAAAGCACCATAAATAATACAAATGCACGGAAGTTAATACGCTCTGCTAAAGCACCCGAAATAAGTGCTGGCGTAATAACGGCGAATTTCATTTGGAAAAATGCAAACAAAGCGAATGGAATAGTACCAGCTAATGGCCAAGGCTTACCATCAAATACTCCTTGGAACATAAAGTAAGTAGAAGGGTTACCTACAAAACCTCCGATTGTTTCTCCGAAAGCTAAGCTGAAACCAAATACTACCCAAATAACTGTAATTACACCCATTGCAATAAATGATTGCAACATTGTAGAAATTACGTTTTTGTGGTTAACCATACCACCATAAAAGTAAGCTAAACCAGGAGTCATTAATAATACTAAACCTGAAGATACTAGCATCCAAGCAGTATCACCTGTATCAATGCCTTCTGTTACCGCAGCACCCGGAGCAGGAACAAATGCTGCTCCAATTGCAATAATAAGCAAAATGAGAATTGGAATAAATGTTGGTTTTTGTGTCATTGTGATTAGTGTTTTAGGGGTTTATTATGGAATTGTTTACAGAAACTAAATTACACATAACCAGCTATATTTTAGCTGATTATGTGTATTATTATCATTAAAACTTATAAATCATAGCCCAAGTAAAAGTAGATTGAGATTTTGTACTTACTCCGTCACCATCTACGAAGAAATTTTTGTCATAAGAATCAACTCTGAATTCAGGCTTCAACAATAAGTGACCATCCGCTACTGTAAAAGTTGGTGTGATAGTAAATGAAGTAACTTTAACACCAATAGCTGGGGTTGTTACATTTCCATTATCATCTGTAACAGCAGGAATAACCAAACCAGTAACAGCATTTGTATTAGAGAAAGACTCATATCTTGCACCTAAACTAAAAGTACTTGAGAAGTCATATTTTGGATAAACTGCAAATCCACCCCATGTCTTACCATCGCCAGTAGCATAATTTTGCTTACCAGTTGCAGCATTTAAGCCTAGCAAGAATTTCTCAGTTACTTGATAAGTAGTTGTTAAATCCAATAAGTTATAAGTACCAGCATCTGTAATACCAGTAGCTTCGTTTTTAGGATTACGATTAGCAGTGATTCCGTTCACATAAACGTTCCAGCCAGCAACAGGTTGAACAAATACTTGTGCAATTAAACCTGGCTTGTCATTGTTGCTGTAAAGTTGGTCAACACCATTTACAATACCACCCATCAAAGCAAATTTGTCAGAGACTGTGTAAGCTGCTTTCACTCCAACATGGTAGAATGGACCATTGTTGAATAAGTTAGAAAGTGAGTAGTGATAGTTTACTGGCGCATCGATAACTTCATAACCGATATGCGTACCAAATTGACCTGCTGTCAAAGTTAATTTATCTGTAGCCTTCCAGTTGAAATAAGCTTGTTTAATAGCTAGAGAAGAACCAGCAGAACCATTTCCTAATACACTGAATGCGTTACCATAGTTCCCTAAGTCAGCATTTGGACCAAATGTCAAGTCAACAACTACATCTGATTTACTAGTAGAATATCCAATTTTAGTTTGAACAAGACCTAATGAAAACCCAGTTTTTTGATCGAATGCTCTAGCTGTCTTAGATGCACCCACATTCTTCATATCTTTAGGATTATTGAAGTTGTGTAAGTAGTAAGAATCAATATATCCAGAGAAAGTAAACTTACCTTTGTCCTCCTCTTTTTCTTGAGAAAATGCAGGAACGGCTAAAAACAAAGAAAATAACGTGATTAAGGTTTTTTTCATAATAATATTTGGTTGAATGTTTAAATATTAATGCTTGATTACAGTGCAAATATTATAGGTAAAATTTACTATTCCAAATTTTATGTGCAAATTTTTAACCTATTTTAGGCTTTTTTTCAAAAAATAATCCAAAACAGGTATAATTTTAACCACATATTGGGGAAAAATGTCAATATTTTTATCCTACAAGTTCATTTTTAACATATTCTGTAATATTGCCAAAAAACCAAATATTC
>NZ_JBWKYN010000305.1:0-3176 GCF_059423785.1 Arcicella sp. GW458-12-2-14-TSB2
ATATTTAATAAATCAGCTAACTGATGGTTTGTGCTCAATAAATACTTCGTTGTTGAGTTTCAAACCTTGCTAAATAAATTTCTCACTGAGTATATAACACTTACCAGAAAAAATTAAAAAAAACCAATAAGTTTCTAGCTAAAGTTTATCTTTGTTTGATAGAGATACTAAAGCACTATAAAACCTGAGCCTAGTGTATGCCAAGAATAAACAAAATATTGATTGCCAATCGTGGAGAAATAGCCTTACGCATTATGCGGACTGCTCGCGAACTTAATATTCAAACAGTAGCTATTTTTTCTGAGGCAGATAGAAATTCACCCCACGTCCGTTTTGCTGACGAAGCCGTGTGCATTGGTCCACCGCCTTCACATGAATCTTATTTACTAGGTGATAAAATCATTGAAATTTGCAAAGACTTAGGGGTAGATGCCATTCATCCAGGCTATGGGTTTCTTTCTGAAAATGCTTCCTTTTGCAAAAAAGTAATTGAAGCTGGGTTAATCTTTATTGGGCCTTCGCCCGAGAGCATCGAGTTGATGGGAGATAAACTAACATCAAAACATACTGTCGCTAAATACAATATTCCGATGGTTCCGGGTACGCCCGATGCCGTTACAGACAGAGCTACTGCCAAAAAGAAATCTTTAGAAATTGGCTATCCTGTTTTGATTAAAGCCTCCGCAGGTGGTGGTGGAAAAGGAATGCGGGTAGTAGAAAAGGAGGAAGATTTTGATGACCAAATGGATAGGGCGGTTTCAGAAGCCATTACATCATTCGGAAATGGTGCAGTTTTTATTGAAAAATATATTACTGCTCCCAAGCATATTGAAATTCAAGTATTGGGCGACCAGCACGGAAATGTGGTTCATTTGTTTGAAAGAGAATGTTCTATTCAGCGTCGACATCAAAAGGTTGTTGAAGAAGCTCCATCTGCTGTATTAACACCTGAAATCCGTGAGGCTATGGGGCGTTGTGCCGTCGATGTGGCTAAAGCTTGTAATTATTATGGTGCTGGTACGGTAGAATTTATTGTTGACGAGAAGCTTGATTTTTATTTTTTAGAGATGAATACTCGCCTACAAGTAGAACATCCCGTTACTGAATTAATTACAGGCATTGATTTAGTAAAGGAAATGATTCGTATTGCGGAGGGGGAATGCATATCATTCAAACAAGAAGATTTACAAATACACGGCCATGCGATAGAAATCAGGGTATGTGCGGAAGACCCCAAAAATAATTTTCTGCCAGACATCGGAACATTAAATACCTATGTCAGACCCGAAGGGAATGGAGTGAGAGTAGACGATGGTTTTGAGCAAGGAATGACCATCCCGATTTTTTATGACCCAATGATTGCAAAACTGATTACTTATGGTAAAAACCGTGAAGAAGCCATTATTAAAATGATTCGGGCTATTGATGAATTCAAAATCTCTGGCATCGAAACGACTTTACCTTTCTGCAAATTTGTGATGAAACACGAAGCATTCTTGTCTGGAAATTTCGATACGAGGTTTATCAATTTATATTTTTCACCAGCACTGTTGGACGGATTACCTGATCCTGATGAAGAAAAATTAGCTGCGGCGTTGGCTAATTACTTAATTACAACTAAAAAAGTTTCAGTGCAAGCACAAACCAATAGCCAAACTGTTCTAAAAACAAGCAATTGGCAGACAAATCGTTTGAGCTATCGTTAATGATAACCAAAGGGAAATTAAAAAGGCTAACATTTTAAAATGTTAGCCTTTTTAATGATTATTTCTTCACTACTTTCAATTCTATTCTTCTATTTTTAGCTTTACCCTCTTCGGTCGCATTGCTTGCAATAGGATTTCTTGAGCCTCTTCCTACAAAATCAATTCTAGTATCTTTGATACCATTACCAATCAAAATATTTCTAATAGCTACTGCACGTCTGGCTGTTAATCTTATATTTTGGAGAGAATCACCCGTATTATCTGTAAAAGCTGTTAGCTTAATTTGTACACGTGGATAAGCCAAGATAATTTTGGCTAAATCATTAACAGTTTTGTCAGAACCTGCTGTTAGGGCTGCAGTATTACCTTCAAAGCCGATATGATCAAAAGTAAAAATTCTATTGGGAGCTGCAACTGAATCAGATAAGTATCTAGCAAAATTGTAGGTAAAAGAACCATCTGTCAAATCTACTTTTTGTCCATTTGGCAAATTCACTCCGATTGTTTTTGTTTCGTTAATGGTATTAGCCGTATCTACTTTAGCAACGGTGGTATCTTTTGATAGACTATTAGTGTCAATGACAGCACCTGTTACCTCTTCCATATCAGACGAATCGGTTATAGCAGTAGATGAATTACTAAGGCTTTTCCAGTCGTAAGTAAAAGCAAAATATCCTAATCCAGCAATTACTGCTACTATTAATATTGAAGGCAAAAACCATTTAGGAATTTTCATTGATTCTGACGCTTCACTTTCATAGTTTTTCCCTGAATAGGTTACTTTTTGTTCTGCCATTGGTTTGGCAGCCACAGGATTATTCACAGAAACGGATTTAATAGGCGCCGCCGGAGCAAACTGTATTGGTTTTATCTCCTGACTCATGAAAACGGCAATACCCAAGGTATCAATCATTTTAGGTTGAAGAGCCTCTGGTGTTTCATCTATCAAATAAGCCTTTTGTTCTAATAAATAATTAGCTAAATGTATTTTATCTAGCCCTTGGCTAATGACCAACTTCCCTAATTTACCCACAATAATCGGTGCAACCCCAGCCATTATCAACGTAGCAGATGAATTTCTGATGCTAGCATATTGTGAAATCAAGGTAGCGACAGAGCTTTTTTTATCAGGCAAAAGTAAACTGATTACACTACTACCCTGTTCAAAAAGTGGGGCAAAACTTTCTTTATCTCTTAAATAGTCATCTAATCTATCATTAATACTTCCATCGTGTTTACCACGTTGAATAACATTCATTAAAGTAGTAGCACCTGCTTCATTAGAGACTCTCTTCATCAAACCTCCAATTAATGTAGGGATTAGTCCATCAATAGCCACTTTTACTTTCGCCTCAGTTTCCCCTGTTATGTTAGCAATTTTTAATGGAATATCTCCTGCAAACAGCTCTTTAAGTTCTCCAAATAAATTCATACTCTTATTTTTATAATTCTTTTAATGTCGATTCAAAA
>NZ_JBWKYN010000306.1:0-3130 GCF_059423785.1 Arcicella sp. GW458-12-2-14-TSB2
ATCAATGAAATTTAGAATATTTCATTGATTGTTTCCCATTCAATATTTTTTTGATAGTAAAGTATTTTAAGAATGGTACCAAAAGCCCACTTCTCTGAATGTATTTGGTTTAGTCCACCATTGGTTAGAATTATTAAATAATTTTTTGTTACTAACACCTGCCTGCGTTTGTAATGGCTCAATAATAACATTTGAACTTTTTCTAGCAGAAAAACTATCTGTTTCGGGAACCACTACTACAATATGTCCTGATCTATTAGTATCTAAGCGCTTGGCACAAATAATACTAATACTCCCTTGATTAGCTTTATCTTGGAGCTCTGTTAAATCAAAGGTTCTTTGCCATCCGTAATCATCACCCCATTCATTTAGCCAATCAAATAAGTCATTTGCGCGTAATTCTAATACTGTTTTACCATAAACTATGCCTACTTGGTTATTTTGTTGAATACTAATCAGTGCTTTATCTGTCCACCAAACTCGAGGTAAATATACCTTAGATAAAAAACAGATATCATAAGCATATATATTGCAATAAGTAGTTTTTCCCTGATTAACTGGTAAATATCTTTTGCTCTTATCAACAGACAAAAAATCAAGTATTAGATATATTTCTTTAACTTTTAATTCTGAGGACTCTCCACTTCGAATAGGCATATTTGGTTCACCTAAAGGGCAGTGCCTAGAATCAACCGAATTTCGATTAGAGGTTGCATTACTCTGAAAATGTACTTCTGGAGGAGTAATAAAACTAGATTCTGTTAATGGAATATTTTCTTCTGACACGAGTTCTAAAAGAGATGCAAAGACATAACCTAAAATTTGTTTTTTATTTTTAGTAAATGTTACTTTAAACCATAAAATATTAGCATTATCTATTAAAGTAACTATTTCATTTTGATTTAATGTAGTAATGATATTGTCGTTGTTTTCTTTAAAAGGAGAACTACGAACATTTACTACATTGTTGAGAATTCTATAACGTGATGCCATTTTTTCGTTATTTTTTTGCGTTTAACAACTACCCTGCAAATGTCTGATTAAGGTCTAAAGTCAGGTTGTTATCATAAGTATTTTGATTTTGGGATGCGGAATTATTATTGACATTAGGTGAGCTAATAGGCTTGTCAGTCAAGTAGTTTTTCAAAAAACCTTCAATAAAATCAACGCCAGAATACCCTGCTGCAATCAAGGTCAAAATTATTTCCTGATCCCATTTTGGAGATGATGTAAACCCTTTGTCAAAAAAAGGTATAGTAGCTAATGTACCTGCTATGAAGCCAAGTAGTAATGTAAAAACAAATCTACTCGTGTTGAAAGCATAAGTAGGCAATGAAGGGTCTGCATTTGTTTCTGCAAGCTTTTTTAGACCTATTACTGATCGGACTCCTTGTCCAATCATTCCTAAAATGCCACCAAGAATAAGCGCATTGATGATTTCGGAAGTTGGTAATGGTAATATTGCTAGTAACATAGTTTTTGGGGTTTAATTGTTATTGTTTTTTCAATGATTTTACTATTTAAATTCAAGATAATGCTAGGAAATAGTTATACTTACTGTAACCAAAAATAGGGAACATAAATATTTTTGAAGAAAAAATGCTTCAATTTCAAATGAAAAACTTATTATTCGGAAAGAAACCTTAAAGGCACTATTGTATTATTATTATGGTAATAACCCATCCCCCAAAAAAGACTTCAATCATCTCATAACAAAATCCTCTATCTTTGAAAAAAAATAATTCAACCGAACAACAATGACCATTTTAGAAGTAGCTAATCATAAACATCTCCAACAAGAATTTCTTTTATTACCCGTTCGCTTGTATGAGTATGATAAAAATTGGATTCGTCCACTCGACCAAGACATTGAAAATACATTTAATCCTGAGAAAAATAAATACTTTAAGCATGGAGAAGCCATCAGATGGATTTTGCAGGATGCCTCAGGTAAAACCATCGGTAGAGTAGCCGCTTTTATTAATCAGGAAACTGCGAACAAAGAAGAACAACCGACAGGAGGGATGGGTTTTTTTGAATGTATTGAGGATGAATCTGCCGCTTTTTTGTTATTTGATACGTGTAAAAATTGGTTAGCTGGCAAAGGCATGGAGGCAATGGATGGACCAATTAATTTTGGAGAAAGAGATTCTTTTTGGGGATTGATGACCAAAGGATGGCAATTTGAGCCTACTTATAAAATGCCTTGGACAAAGGCCTATTATATTCAGTTTTTTGAAAAATATGGTTTTAAAGACTATTTCCAACAATATGTATATGTCACGCCGATTCGTGCGGCTACGGTTGCTCCAACGGTAGAGGAAAAAGCTAGGCGTATTTATGAGAACCCTGATTATACTTTCCGTCATATCGAAAAGAGTAAATTAGCAAAATACGGAGAAGATTTCAGGACAATCTTTAATGAAGGCTGGGCAAAATTCCCGGGTGTAAAAGCCATGACGGAAGAGCAAGCGAGCAACCTTGTAAAACAAATGAAGCCTATCATCGACGAGGAACTAACGTGGTTTGCTTATGCTGGGGAACGCCCAATTGCTTTCTTTATTGTGATTCCAGATATTAACCAAATTGTAAAACATCTTAATGGAAAGTTTGGCGTATGGGAAAAAGCGAAGTTTATGCTTTTGCTAATGCGTGGTGTGATTACCCGTACATGTGGCGTAATTTTTGGCGTAGTACCCGACTATCAAGGTAAAGGAGTTGAGTCGGCAATTGCTTTGCGTTTCCGTCAGGCTGGTAGAGATAACCCGCATTATCAGTATGAAACGATTGATATGAATTGGGTAGGAGATTTTAATCCTAAAATGAATCGTTTTGTTTCGCAACTAGGAACAACCAGAGATAAAGAATACATTACTTATCGTTACCTATTCGACAGAACAAAAGAATTTAAACGATGCCCGAGAGTGGGGTAGATTTAATTGTGAATGAGTGAGTTGTGATTTAGTGATTTTCTTTAGTTGTGAATTGTGATTTAGTGATTGGGTGATTAAAATAAACTTTTAGATTTTTTGAAAAATATGAATTTTTAAGGAACTATCTATAGAAGATTCTAATTTTCCTTAACTCACAACTCACAACTCACAACTCACAACTCACAACTCACAACTCA
>NZ_JBWKYN010000307.1:0-2999 GCF_059423785.1 Arcicella sp. GW458-12-2-14-TSB2
GAAAAAGATAAAATAGTCTTACTTTCAGCCAAAGCCGAAAACTATGATTTTGATAATATTGTAAAGATTGTTTTTGTAGAAAAATCTTCTCTGGTTTATGTAAGTCAAAAGATTGAATTATTTTTTTCTGATGGAAGTAAAAAAATAATTAATTGTGATGGATTAAATTCAGACGATGAGTATATCGATTCATTCTATAACAAATATAAGCATATAAAAAATGTGTTCGAAAAAACGTACTTACAGGAATCCTTTTTGAGTCCTTTAATAGAGCATAGCGTTCATTAGGAAATTTTAGACACCTATAAATCCCTCTTTCCCCCTATGGCACAGTATTTTAACTATTCTTGAAGAACATAAAACTAAATCAAAAGATAATGATGATGTTATTCAAGCTACTACCTTTGTGCCATACCTCCTTCAAAAGAACTTGTTTTTTATTGATAGGGCTATGGCCGTTTATTAATTTATCAGGATTAGCTCAGAAACCTCAGCCTGCTACTTTACCTGCACCTTATGCTACCAAATCGACTATGAATTTCAGTAATGTTCATGGTTGGGAAAACGGACAAACACCTATAGCTCCCGAAGGTTTTACTGTTACCCGATTTGCTGATCAGTTTGAAAACCCGCGATGGATGTACGTAACCCTGAACGGAGATATATTGGTGGCTGAAAGCAATTCTAATCATACCTTAATCGAAAAAATAGGCGGGCGTATTATTGGGGCTAGTAAATCAAATAATTTAAGTAAAAGTGCTGATAAAATTACTTTATTACGTGATACTAATCAAGATGGTATACCTGATTTACGCACTACTTTTTTGAAAGATCTAAATCAACCTTTTGGAATGTTAGTTATCGGAAATTGGCTATATGTGGCCAATGTAGATGCCGTGTTGCGTTTCCCTTATCAAAAAGGACAGACAGAAATTACTGAGAAAGGACAAACGATTATGACATTGCCTATTGGTGAACATCCCCGCCACTGGACTCGTAATTTATTAGCCAATGCCGATAATACAAAAATCTATGTATCGGTTGGTTCAAATACTAATGTTGCTGAAAAAGGCATGGAACAGGAATTCAGACGGGCAGATATTCTCGAGATTAATCCAGATGGCTCGGGTGAACGGATTTATGCTAGTGGCTTAAGAAATCCTGTAGGAATGGGTTGGGCAGTGGGTACGAAAACCCTTTGGACTGTTGTGAACGAAAGAGATGAATTAGGCGATGATTTAGTGCCTGATTACTTAACAAGTGTAAAAGACGGAGGGTTTTATGGGTGGCCATATTCTTATTTTGGTCAGCATGTTGACCCACGGGTGGAAGAAAAAAGACCAGACTTAGTAGCCAAAGCCATTGTGCCAGATGTTCCTTTGGGGTCACATACAGCATCTCTTGGATTAGCTTTTTATAATCAAAAGTCGTTTCCCCAAAAATATCATAATGGTGCATTTATTGCCCAACATGGGTCGTGGAATCGTTCGGTACTATCGGGTTATCGAGTGGTGTTTGTACCCTTTGAAAATGGGAAACCCAGTGGAAAACCACAAGATTTCTTGACTGGATTTATGGCTGATGAGAAGAAAAATGTGTATGGAAGACCCGTAGGTGTAATCGTATTGCCTGATGGCTCCCTGTTGGTGACAGATGATGTTTCTAATATCGTATGGCGCGTGAGTGTTTCAAAAAAATAAACCATTTTAATTATGGACTTTCAGAAGATTGTTGAACTATTGGGAGAAGATTCCGATAATCTATTACATCACGATTGTACTACCTTTTCAAAAGAACTCTTATACCGCCCTTCACCCGACTATATCAGTCAGGTTTTGGTAGAAAGCAATCGTAGCCCACAGGTATTGCGTAACCTTGCTAGTATTTTTAACCATGGTCGCTTGGCAGGTACAGGCTATGTCTCTATTCTACCTATCGACCAAGATATCGAACATACGGCTGGAGGTTCGTTTGCCAAAAATCCCATTTATTTTAATCCAGAAAACATTCTGAAACTGGCGATGGAAGGTTCTTCCAATGCTATTGCTACAACTTTTGGCAACTTGGCATTAGTTGCCCGAAAATATGCCCATAAGATACCTTTTATTGTAAAGATAAACCATAATGAATTGCTAACGTATCCTACCAAATATAATCAAATCATGTTTGGGTCGGTTCGGGAAGCTTGGAACTTAGGGGCTACAGCCATTGGAGCTACCATTTATTTTGGTTCAGAGGAGTCGAGCAGACAGATTATTGAGGTATCAGAAGCCTTTGAGGAGGCTCATAGCTTAGGAATGCCAACCATACTTTGGTGTTACACTCGTAATAATGGCTTTAAAAAAGAAGGTATTAATTATGAAACAGCCGCGGATATTACGGGACAGGCCAATCATATAGGCGTAACGATTCAGGCTGATATTATCAAACAAAAAATACCTGATACCAACGGTGGTTTTACTGCGATTGACTTTTCAAAAAGCGACCCGCTGATGTATTCAGATTTAACGACAAAGCATCCGATAGACCTTTGTCGCTATCAGGTAGCCAATTGTTATATGGGTAGAATCGGGTTGATTAATTCAGGAGGGGAATCTAAAGGAGCTTCTGATTTAGTGGATTCTATCAAGAATGCCATCATCAATAAAAGAGCAGGAGGAATGGGGATGATTTTAGGGCGAAAGGCCTTTCAGCGTACATTTGCTGATGGCGTAGAACTTTTGCATGCTGTGCAAGATGTGTATTTGGCCAAAGAAATTGGCTTGGCGTAGGATGTTTGTTAAGTTTTTTTGAGAAGATAACCCTCAAAATAATTTTCTATTAGTGGGTGACTTATGTCCTAACCATTATCCACATCTTTTAAAAAGTTGAAATGAAGATGTAATTATTGATAAAATTGGTTCAAATAGGCTTAAATCGTCTTTCAAACTGAGCTTTGGTCGCCTCATGTCACAGCCTGACTACGTGAGGCTCTTATTCCTAGCGAGGGACTTAAGTCC
>NZ_JBWKYN010000308.1:0-2980 GCF_059423785.1 Arcicella sp. GW458-12-2-14-TSB2
CTCTTATCACTAGGGAGGGACTTAAGTCCCTCCCTAGTGATAAGAGTTTGACTTTGTTGCTGTTCTCAAATCGTATTCTGCGTGCCACACACCACGGGTTTCAACTGAACTTATTCAATAGCTTTCTTCACCTCGTTTAGTTTCAAAAGTGCTTCGATTGGTGACATCGCATTGATGTCAAGGTGTTTTAATAGCTTTTCTATTTTATCAAATTTAGGATTTGCTTCGCCTCCAAAAATATTCATTTGGAAATTCTGTTTAGGCATTTCCCGAATTGTCTGTCGGTGTTGTTCTTTTGAGCGATTTTTTTCTAGTTCAATCAAAATTTCACTCGCACGATACACCACTGGCTGTGGAATACCTGCCAACTGCGCCACATGAATACCAAAACTATGTTCTGAACCGCCTTCTTTTAGCTTCCGCATAAAAATCACCTTGCCGTTGATTTCCTTTACTGAAACATTGAAGTTTTTGATTCTTGGAAAATCATTCGCTAGTTCGTTCAATTCATGGTAATGGGTCGCAAAAAGTGTTTTAGGGCGATAGTTAGCATGATTATGCAAATGTTCGGCAATTGCCCATGCGATAGACACACCATCATAGGTACTAGTTCCCCTTCCAATCTCATCCATCAACACAAGACTTCTATCCGAAAGGTTATTCAAAATACTTGCCGTTTCAGTCATTTCTACCATGAAAGTCGATTCGCCTTTTGAAAGGTTATCGCTTGCTCCTACTCTGGTAAATACTTTATCGACCACCCCAATTTTAGCTTCACTAGCAGGCACAAAACAGCCAATTTGTGCCATTAACACAATCAGGGCTGTCTGACGCAACAGGGCAGATTTACCCGCCATATTTGGTCCTGTGATAATGATAATTTGTTGGCTCGAATCATCCAGAAACAAATCGTTAGGCACATAATTTTCTCCTAAAGGCAATTGCTGTTCAATAACTGGGTGGCGACCGTCTTTAATAACAAGTTCTTTACTATCAGACACTTGTGGTTTGGCATAATTATTTTTCTCCGCAATTTTTGCAAAATTGGTCAATACGTCCAATACCGCAATGATTTTAGCATTCTGTTGAATCTGATGCACATAATCATTGGCGACATTCACTAATTCATTAAAAATTCTAAACTCAATAACGGCAATTTTATCTTCTGCCCCCAGAATAGTCTCTTCATATTCCTTTAATTCAGGGGTAATATATCGTTCGGCATTCACTAAGGTTTGCTTACGAATCCAATCGTTCGGCACTTTATCTTTATGGGCATTGGTCACTTCCAGATAATATCCAAATACTTTATTGAAAGAAACCTTTAGTGACGAAATCCCAGTACGCTCTATTTCACGGTTTTGTAGCTGTAATAAAAAGTCTTTCCCCGTATGAGCAATCCCTAAAAGCCTGTCTAATTCTTCATCTACTCCAGCCTTAATCATACCCCCTTGGTTCGTCACAATCGGCAATGACTCATCACGCAACTCATTTTCAATTTTATCTAACAAAAACTGACAAGGATTCAACTGGTCGGCGTACTTCCGTAACATCGTTACATTGGCAGTCTGAGCCGATTTTGTTTTGTCTTCAGAATGAACTGAATTTATCAACAACTCTCTGATAGGTTCTATCCGTGACAAGGCTCTTTTTAACGTGGCGAGTTCACGCGGATTGATTCTACGAACAGCTACTTTGGAAATAAGGCGTTCTAAATCTCCAATAGGTTTTAGCTGTTGCTCAATAAACTCTCGTAAATCGGTATTTTCTTTGAAAAACGAAACCGTTTCTAAACGCTCTTGAATCAAAGATTTTTCTTTCAAAGGCAATACTAGCCATTTTCTGAGTAACCTTGCTCCCATTGGAGTCATGGTTTGATCAAGAATTTGAATCAAGGAGATACCCCCTTCTTGTTGAGCAGAGACCAATTCTAAATTGCGGATAGTAAACCTATCCAACCACACATATTTTTCTTCTTCCAGTCGATTGATTCTGGAAATATGACTTACCTCTTTGTGTTCTGTTTCTGCCAAATAGTGCATCACTACCCCCGCAGCAATGATACCTTCTGCCAAAGATTCTATCCCAAAACCTTTTAATGAATTGGTTTTGAAATGATTCGTTAGCAAGGGATAGGTAAAATCACGAGTAAACGCCCAATCATCAATGCCAAATGTATTGAACTTATCACCAAACAACGCTGTAAATTCTTGTCGATTCTTCTTACAAAAAAGCACCTCTGAAGGGCCAAAACTTTGCAAAAGTTTTTCGATATAAGCAGGACTTCCTTGTGAGCATAGAAATTCACCCGTAGAAATATCCAAGAAAGCAATCCCTATGATTTCCGAAGAAAAAGAGGAAAAACTAATAGCCGCTAAGTAGTTGTTTTGCTTGGTATCAAGTACATTATCGTTATACGAAACCCCAGGGGTAACCAGTTCGGTAACGCCTCTTTTTACAATGCCTTTGGCAGTAGCAGGGTCTTCTAGTTGGTCGCAAATAGCTACACGTTCACCCGCACGGACTAAACGTGGTAAATAAGTATCTAAGGAATGGTGGGGGAAACCAGCCAGATGGTCGTCGGCAGTACCGTTATTTCTACGCGTAAGCGTAATACCCAAAATCTTTGAAGCACGCACGGCGTCTTCCCCAAAAGTTTCGTAAAAATCACCTACTCTGAATAATAGTAATGCTCCGGGGTAACGCGCTTTTATTTGATTATACTGTTTGGCAAGGGGTGTTTCGTTCGCTTTTTTGATGGGTTTAGTTGTGTCGTCAGTATTTTTAGAAGGTCTTGCCATGTGATTATTAAAAAAATTCAATCTTTATTATTTGCTCAAAAAGTAGGCTGAACATCAATGATTGAAAATCAAATTAACTATTGAAAATGAATAATGTATATGTTTTTACAAAAATACAAACTTGCCGTTAAGACTTCTAAAAAGTGGGAAAAGAATTGAAGAATATTGAAAATATACGC
>NZ_JBWKYN010000309.1:0-2969 GCF_059423785.1 Arcicella sp. GW458-12-2-14-TSB2
AAGTTTATCCTAAGTATTGTATTGTTGCTTAATTGATATATATTTGCTAAATATACTATATCGTATTATTTCTATGAAAAATCCAAATTGTCCCCGCTGCGACTCCCAAAATGTTACTAAAAGTGGCGTAATCAAAGAAAAACAACGTTTTAAATGTAAAGACTGTAATTATAACTTTACAGTAGAAAAGCTTGGGAAGGGAATCTCAGCCTATTATGTTATCAAGGCTTTACAATTGTATATAGAAGGAGTAAGCTACCGTGAAATAGAAAGACTACTAGGCGTTTCACACGTGTCGGTGATGAATTGGGTGAAAAAATATCAAATCAAAATACCTAAAAACTCTGATTATTACCCTACTTATAAGATAATGAATCATAAAGAGTTAGCTGCTTTTTATGCGGATAGAGAAAATCTGAGAGATTCTGGGATGATTGTCACTGAATTAGGAGATAAATTTATGTTGATTAAATGGGAGCGTCTGAAACATTAAAATTTCAATACGCTGTCAATACATAAAATACATATTTGAAGAAGGACTAGGATATTTTTCTAGTCCTTTTTTTTGTTAAACTATACTTAAATAGCGTTACTATACCAAAACTGTTGAAGAGATAGTTTTTTTTTTGACCTTTGGTAGTTCGTGTTCAATAAAAACACGCTAAAGTACAAAAGTTTATTGGGCTGAAAAATGATAAAAATTAGTATTGTACTATTTGTTTTCATTCGCTAGATTCTTGGATATATATGAAATAACTGTTATCAATAAACTTATAAATAAATCACTAATGCTATTAATCACTATACAATATTCACTCTAAAAATAAAACCCCTTATCTAATTAACATTATGAAAGTAGAACACACAGTAAAGAAAACTTCGACTAAACAACTCGCTGCAATTATTGGCGCGTCGTCGGTAGGAACACTTATTGAATGGTACGATTTTTATATATTTGGTAGTTTAGCAACAATCATTTCAACCCAGTTTTTCCCAAAAGATAATCCTACAGCAGCTTTCCTTTCTACGTTAGCTACCTTTGCCGCTGGCTTCGTTGTTCGTCCGTTCGGGGCATTATTCTTTGGACGCTTGGGCGATTTGATTGGTCGAAAATATACTTTTATGGTCACGTTGGTGTTGATGGGCGGAGCTACTTTTGCCATTGGCTTAGTACCCAAATATGAAACAATAGGCTTTTTTGCACCATTGATTGTTTTGATACTTAGACTTTTACAAGGCTTAGCCTTGGGTGGAGAATATGGCGGCGCAGCCACGTATGTAGCCGAACATTCCCCTGCTAATGAACGTGGTTTTTGGACGTCTTGGATTCAGATTACAGCTACCGCTGGCTTGTTTATTTCCTTAGGCGTTATATTATTGACCAAAAACATGATGTCTAAAGAATCATGGGAAGATTGGGGCTGGCGTATACCTTTTATGGTTTCTATCATCATGGTTTATGTATCGGTGTTGATTCGTAAAAATATGTCAGAATCACCCCTTTTTGCCAAAGCTAAGGCGGAAGGAAAAACGTCAACCAACCCACTGAAAGAATCTTTTGGTAATAAATTAAACTTCAAATTTGTATTATTAGCCTTATTTGGAGCTACAATGGGACAAGGCGTAGTTTGGTACACAGGTCAGTTTTATGCACAAACATTCTTGTTGAAAATCATGAATGTAGATTTCGACCAAGCCAATACACTATTAATCATTGCCTTAATGATGGGTACACCGCTATTTGTATTTTTTGGATGGTTATCAGATAAAGTGGGTCGTAAGCCTATCATGTTAGCAGGGATGTTGTTCGCAATTCTTGCCTATCGACCTATTTATGAGAAAATGTACCAGACTACTAATTTGAATCATAAAGATGAGATTAGTAATGAAACGAAAATAGAAACAAAGCATATTTTAGTAGCCAATTCAACGACAGATTCGTTGATTACTACAACTACTAGCAAGGTTTATACAGATGGTACAACTTATAAAGAAGTAAAGAAACAGACTTTGATAGCTGGAAAATCAGAAGCTGAACAGCCTAAACCTGAAATTAGTAAAACTGTTAAAATCAATAATAGTGACCATTGGACGCTGGTTTGGCTAGTATTTGTTCAATTAGTATTTGTCACAATGGCTTATGGCCCGATTGCTGCATTCTTGGTAGAGATGTTCCCTGTCAAAATCCGTTATACTTCTATGTCTCTGCCTTATCACATAGGCAATGGCGTATTCGGTGGATTAATGCCAGCCATTGCTACTTATTTGGTTACTAAAGCAAAAGATACCAACGAAATAGCTGAAAAAACTGGGCAGGCCGTTATTAATACTCAGCCTTATTTAGAAGGATTGAACTACCCAATATTGATAGCGACAGTATGTTTTGTGATTGGCTTGTTGTATATCAAGGAGGATAAAAGTATCAGAGATTAATAGCTCAATACTAAACGATTTCAACGCTATTAAACATTTATGTTAAAACACATTATCATTAAAAAGAGATGAACAGCATCAAGAAAATATTAGGTATCGTTTGGATACTTTTAGGATTGGCCACTGCCTATTTCGGGATTTTTGAATTGGGCATTCCCAAATTTGCTTCGGGAAATCAGGAAGATTTAGTGTTTGGTATTATCATTATGTTGGTACTGACACCAATTATTACTGGGGGATTATTGATTTTTGGGAAGTATGCTCTTTCGGGAGAATATGATACTGAGGATTAATTGGAAGACTTTTTAAAGAGAATCTTTATCTTATTTAAATAACAGTTTTTTTAGAATAGGTATTTTTAATAAACTTAAGTCATACGGAATTTTCCTAATGTAGTGCGTTTTGGGGACAATTTGAGAAGCTTTCTACTTATTATTGTCAAGTCCTTACTTTTCTTGTCTTGATACAAGAAAAGTAACAAAAGAAAATCAAGAATTCCTAAACTCGCTCCGCTCAAACAGTAGGAATTCGTTGCC
>NZ_JBWKYN010000310.1:0-2867 GCF_059423785.1 Arcicella sp. GW458-12-2-14-TSB2
GATTTTTACGGCAAAAGGTTTCAATATTAATTACTTGTATTGCTCGTTTTAATAGCCAATTGAAGGTTATAAAACAAAAAAGGTGAATCGTTTGATTCACCTTTTTTGTTTATTTGTCAGCTGATTATTTAATCAATTGAGCAAAATAATTTACTGTACGTACTAATTGAGAAACGTAAGACATTTCGTTATCGTACCAAGATACAGTTCTAACGATTTGACTATCACCTACAGTTTGTACTTTAGTTTGTGTTGCATCGAATAATGAACCAAATGAAGTACCAATGATATCGCTACTTACGATTTCGTCTTCAGTATAACCAAAGCTTTCGTTTGAAGCTGCTTTCATTGCTTCATTGATTTCACTAGCAGTAACTTTTTTAGCTAGCACTACAGTAAGTTCAGTTAATGAACCAGTAATGGTTGGAACTCTTTGAGCAGAACCATCCAATTTACCTTTTAATGAAGGAAGTACTAAACCAATTGCTTTTGCAGCACCAGTAGAGTTTGGTACGATGTTTTCAGCAGCAGCTCTAGCTCTTCTTAAATCACCTTTAGCGTGTGGAGCATCCAAAGTATTTTGGTCGTTTGTATAAGCATGAACAGTTGTCATTAAGCCGTTTACAATACCAAATTGTTCTTCTAATACTTTTGCCATTGGAGCCAAACAGTTAGTTGTACAAGAAGCACCACTAATTACTGTTTCAGAACCATCTAAAATATCGTGATTTACGTTAAATACAATCGTTTTAGCATCACCAGTAGCAGGAGCAGAGATTACTACTTTCTTAGCACCAGCAGTTATATGAGCAGAAGCTTTTTCTTTATCAGTAAAGAATCCTGTACATTCTAATACAACGTCAACTTCGTGTTTTCCCCAAGGAATAAGAGCAGGATCTCTCTGAGCATAAATAGTTACTTCTTCGCCGTTAACTGTAATAGTGCTGTCAGTAGAAGTAACTTCTGCATTAAAACGTCCTTGTGCTGAGTCATATTTTAATAAATGAGCCAACACTTTAGGGCTAGTTAAATCATTGATTGCTACAATATCAATGCCTTCCATGTTATAAATCTGACGATAGACTAAGCGTCCTATGCGTCCAAAACCGTTGATTGCAACTTTTACCTTTGCCATTTTTAAATAAGGGATAATTGATTAAATCTACAGTACAAAAGTAGAGTTTTTAGGAGAATAATACAAGTAAAAACAATATATATAAACAACTATCTGGATTAGTAATTCTTAATAGTAAATTTAGTAAAAAACTAATTATTTGGTTATAATTGCTAAAAATAATAGTTATTTTATTTAGTTTTACTAGTTTATATACTGCATTATTACCTTCTTTATAGCTTACAATCCTGATAGAAAATTGCTCTTAAACTACTTAATATCTGTCTCGCTACGGCATAATATAACCTCTATGAAGCATATAAATGATAAATATAGTAATATGAAAGTCTTAAGAAAAGGATAGGGAAGGGGATATTTATTACGTTTAGCGCAATAGGAATGAGCTTAAATAAAGATATGATGCATAAATCTGTAAATATATGCTAGAGCTGTTTCCTAAAAGACTATATACACTAAAGAGAGTCTATTCAAATGAAATCAACCTGAGAGATAAATAAAATTAGGGAAATCTTGTGTTCAATTATTTCTAACTGTAAACTGTCAAATTGACACACTATTATTAAAATAATCAACCAAATAATATTTTGTTTATCAAATATTTACATAAAAACAATATATGCAATTCACTTAAAATCAATTAATTAAACCACTCAAAATAAACAATTAGTTTTTAACATAAAATTAGAGAGCGTTAATAAGGATAATGACTAATGACTTAATGTTATAACATTCTATCTGGTGATTCTCTTAATATAATTTCATTAAGTATGTTCAAAACAGATTATCTTTGTAGATTAAATAAAAGCAACAATATCCAAAATATTTAAATGGAAAATTTAAAACAAATTATTGAAAACGCTTGGGAGAATCCAACTTTACGTTCATCAGATGAAACAAAAAAAGCTATTGAGGCAGTAGTTGAAAAAGTAGATAAGGGCGAGCTTAGAACAGCACATCCAAATGAAGATGGCTCTTGGACGGTCAATGAATGGGTTAAAAAAGCAATCGTAATGTATTTTCCTATTCGCCAAATGGAAGTGCAAGAAGTAGGTATTTTTGAATTTCATGATAAAATGAAACTAAAAAATAATTATGCTAATTTGGGCGTACGTGTTGTGCCACCTGCGGTAGCAAGATATGGAGCTTATTTAGCAAAAGGCGTAATCATGATGCCATCATACGTAAACATCGGTGCTTATGTAGACTCGGGAACAATGGTTGATACTTGGGCTACGGTGGGTAGTTGTGCTCAAATCGGTAAAGATGTTCACTTGAGTGGCGGTGTTGGAATTGGTGGTGTTTTGGAGCCACCACAAGCTTCTCCAGTGATAATTGAAGATGGTGCTTTCATTGGCTCACGTTGTATTGTTGTTGAAGGAGCAAGAATTGGTAAACGTGCAGTATTAGGAGCTGGTGTTACGATCACTGGGAGTTCTAAAATAATAGATGTAACAGGTACTGAACCTGTAGAATACATAGGTTTCGTTCCTGAAAATAGTGTGGTTATTCCAGGAAGTTTAACCAAGAAATTTGCTGCGGGTGAATACAATGTTCCTTGTGCTTTAATCATTGGTAAGCGCAAGGAAAGTACAGACCTTAAAACCTCTTTAAATCAAGCGCTAAGAGAGAATAATGTAGTTGTTTAAGGATTGTATCCATTCAAGAAAAAAAGTCGTGAAAATCACGACTTTTTTTCTTGCTATTAACTTAAAAATAACGTACAATATTCTAT
>NZ_JBWKYN010000311.1:0-2857 GCF_059423785.1 Arcicella sp. GW458-12-2-14-TSB2
CAGATAGATATTTTAAGTCCAATTTTTTCTTGAAATAGTTTTTTTATAAGAAACTTAAAAATGTATATTTGTGACAGTAGCTATGAATTTTAATTGTAAATCTTAAACTAAAAACCTTCCATTACCATTATGAATGACATTATTTACTTAGTACCAGCCTTCGGAATAGTAGGATTAATCTACACTGCTTGGCGTTTTAGCTGGGTTTCTAATCAGCCCGCTGGCAATGCCGAAATGCAAAAATTATCTGGTTATATAGCAGATGGAGCTATTGCCTTCTTAAAAGCTGAGTGGAAAGTATTAGCCTATTTTGCCATTCCAACAGCAGTATTATTATTTTGGTTAGGGTCTGACAAAGGCTCTGCCGAACATCCCATTCATTCGTCACCCCTGATAGCCGTCGCATTTTTAATTGGTGCTTTGCTATCAGCTACGGCAGGATACATCGGGATGAAAATTGCTACCAAAGCCAACGTCCGCACGGCAGAAGCCGCCCGCACGTCGCTATCAAAAGCCCTTGATGTATCCTTCACAGGAGGTTCCGTAATGGGTATGGGCGTAGCAGGATTAGCCATTTTAGGTCTCGGAGGCTTGTTTATAGCCTTTTATAATATTTTTGCACAAGGTCAGGCGTTGACCTCTGACGAAATGAAAACCGCTATTGAAGTATTAGCAGGGTTTTCATTAGGAGCAGAATCTATCGCCCTTTTTGCCCGTGTAGGTGGAGGCATCTATACCAAAGCAGCCGACGTAGGAGCGGATTTAGTAGGAAAAGTAGAAGCAGGTATTCCAGAAGACGACGTGCGTAACCCTGCCACCATTGCCGACAACGTAGGCGATAACGTTGGCGACGTAGCAGGTATGGGTGCCGATTTGTTTGGGTCGTATGTAGCCACTATTTTAGCTACGATGGTACTCGGACAAGAAATTGAGGTAACCGACAATTACGGAGGGTTCTCGCCCGTATTGTTACCCATGTTGATTGCGGGTGTAGGTTTATTAGCATCCTTAGTATCCACTTTCTTCGTGAAAATCAAAAGCGAAACCTCATCGGTTCAAAATGCTCTTAACTTAGGCAACTGGGTATCAATCCTTATTACATTTATTACTTCGTACTTCTTAGTAAAAAACATCCTGCCCGAAACCCTTAATTTACGTGGCTTTGAATTTTCGTCAAGCGGTGTTTTCTATGCTATTGTCGTAGGTTTAATAGTAGGTGCATTGATGTCGATGATTACAGAATATTATACAGCCATGGGCAAACGTCCAGTATTATCCATCATCGAAAAATCGGGAACTGGTCATGCTACCAACATCATCGGCGGTTTGGCAGTAGGGATGGAATCAACGGTATTGCCTATTATCGTATTGGCAGGCGGTATTATTCTCTCTTACAAATTTGCAGGATTATACGGCGTTTCGATAGCCGCAGCAGGCATGATGGCGACAACGGCCATGCAATTAGCCATTGATGCCTTTGGACCAATCGCTGATAATGCAGGCGGTATTGCCGAGATGTCTCAACTACCTCCAGAAGTACGCGAGCGTACCGATAATTTAGATGCCGTAGGGAACACTACAGCGGCAACGGGTAAAGGATTTGCCATTGCTTCGGCAGCACTTACGTCGTTGGCATTGTTTGCTGCCTTTGTGGGTATCGCAGGCATCAAGGCCATTGATATTTATAAAGCCGACGTATTGGCAGGTTTATTTATTGGCGGGATGATTCCATTTATTTTCAGTGCCTTGTGTATCTCGGCAGTGGGGAAAGCCGCTATGGAGATGGTAAACGAGGTACGTCGCCAGTTCCGTGAAATACCGGGGATTATGGAATACAAGGCTGAACCAGAGTATGAAAAATGCGTAGCGATTTCTACCGAAGCATCTATCAAGCAAATGATTTTGCCAGGTGCAATTGCCTTAATTACACCAGTGCTCATCGGCTTCACAATGGGGCCAGAAGTATTAGGCGGTTTATTAGCAGGCGTAACAGTATCAGGCGTATTGATGGGAATTTTCCAGTCGAACGCAGGCGGTGCTTGGGACAATGCCAAAAAATCGTTTGAAAAAGGCGTCTTGATTGATGGCGTAATGTACTACAAAAAATCAGAGCCACACAAAGCATCAGTAACAGGAGACACCGTTGGTGACCCATTCAAAGACACCTCTGGCCCATCTATGAACATTCTGATTAAGCTAATGTCTATCGTATCCTTAGTAATCGCACCTTATATTGCAGTACATACTACGGGTGTTGGAGCAAAGATTGACAAGAAGGTTGTGCCGATTGTTAAGGTGGTTGAGAATGTGAAAATGTAGGGTATTTGTTGAATGAGTTTATAGGCACCTCCTTTTTGTAAGGGAGGTGTTTTTTTATTGTTTTAGGAACAAAGAACGAATGCAATTCGTCCCTACCTTTTTTAACGCTCCTCGAAGTCTCTGACTTCGTGGCACAGATAAATGACAATCTGTGATTGTCTTATGCCCTTGTTAGTGTTAATTCACCGACAAGTCAAGCGTCAACAACTCCTCATTTTGCTAGTGGATAGAACGCAATGATGTAAACTTGTTTCATGTAATAAAATGAGAACACTACTGTGGTGAATTAGTAAAATCAAAACTAAAAGCATCTGGAGAAAATTCATACTTTTTTGCAAAATCATCGATATTATGAACATTATAAATTTTCCTTTCCTCATTTTCATCCACAAATATCCAATCTGGTCTATAAATAAGAAATTCCTTCATAAACTGATAGAGAAATATAATTCCTTTATTTGAAGACAAATCATGTTGATCTTCATAAAGAAGCTCAACATGAAAGGTTACATAGGGGTAATCTTGTTCAGCTAAATCT
>NZ_JBWKYN010000312.1:0-2848 GCF_059423785.1 Arcicella sp. GW458-12-2-14-TSB2
ACTTAAGTCACCCGCTAATAGTAATGAGTATATAATAGGCTGTTTGTCAGTTGTTTAATTCTAGTTGACAAACTTCTCAAAGCTCAAAACTCATCACTCACACCTACAAATACTCCTCAAACCTTTCATATAAATTTATAATATAAGCTTTGTTACCATTAGGATTTTTTAAGCTCTTTGTAAATTCATACCAGAAACCATCACCAATCGAAAGAAATTTTCCTGCCGTTTTAGGTTCCGCTTTACTTGCCTTATCAGTAATAAAATCACCAATAAAAATATGTTGTAGCAAATCGCTAGCTTCTTCCCACGAAATCTTTTTATGATCTATCACGTCCGCAACGCTTGTTGACGCCTCTACGGTTCTGTTGGTATAATGTAAATTCAATTCAAAAGTCGAAGTGCTTTTATCTTTTTCTATCTTTTTAAATATCAATTTAAAAGGCGCCTCTTTGCCATAGGTTTCATATACCGCCTGCGTAAGCTCTTGTAATAAATATTCCCAAGCATCGTGATTAATAAGATTGCCCTTTGCTTTTTGATTAATCGTAATTTCTAGAAAATTCTGTTCTTCCTCCAACGCCTTCGTGTTGAATTTTTCAGGAGTTTTGCTCAGGAGGTTTAAGATAGGTGCTTCCCATGCTTTCGACAACTCGCCAGCCCATGCCAAATCTTCATTACCTGTAAATCCTTCTTCCAAAATCTCCTCGTCGCTCAATTCGTCTCGATAAGTATAGGCAATTTCAAATTTGGTATCAATAAAGTTTTCCTTGAAATCTAAAGTCAGGAGAATTTGATGAGAGAAAGGAGGAGGCAAAATATCTGCCGTCTCGAATTTGATTTCTAATTGTGATAATTTATCTACTTTCATGCTTTTTATTAAGTAATTGAGTGATTTAATGAATGAGTGTTTTAGCGATTAATATATTTAAAATGAATACATTAGCCTTTTTGTTAGGTCGTTTAATGTTACCTCATTACTTAAACCTCAATGTTTTTTACAAATTTAATCTTTTTATGGTGGCTTTTTTATCAATTTTTCCAGTGGGTGTTTCCGAAAAACTAAAAATCGTAAAAATGTTTTTAGGAACCTGATAAGTATCTAAATCATTTTTTACTTTTTCAAGCAATGTCCGTTTTATGTCGTCGCTCAGCTTGTCAGTTTCAACGACTAAAATTAACTTTTGTCCAAGTCTATCATCAGGAATACCAAAAGCAAAAAATCGGTTGATAGGCAAGGGCTTTAAATAAGGCTCAAAGATATTTTCTACTTTTTCTAATTGAATTTTTACGCCACCGCTATTAATAATATTATCATATCTGCCCGTCAGTTTAAACTGATTATCGGGTAAGATTTCCACTAAATCATTGGTTTGTATCAACTCAAAATTAGTAGCCGCCGCCACGATGTTTAAACAGCTTCGTTCGTCGATACCAATCTTTACACCTTCTAATACACAAAAATGTTCGTTGCTATTGCTTCCATTTAGTTTTTTAATGGCAATGTGCGATACCGTCTCCGTCATGCCATAGGTACTATACACAGGAACTGATAATTGTTGAATTTGTTCCGCCAGTTGATTATTGGTGGCAGCTCCGCCCACGATGATAGCCTTCATCTTGTTCAATGTATCTATTTGTGCTTGGTGTTGGCTCTCCAAGATGCTTTGTAATTGCAGGGGCACAAAAGCGGCAAAATCAATAGCCTCGTTTGAGACAGCTCCAAGGGGATTATTACTAGGTGGAACAATAATCAGTTTTAAACCTAATACCATGCCTCGCACCAACATCATCGTGCCTGCAATATAATCTACATTAAGACAAACTAGCGCTACATCACCTTTGGTTAAACCAAAAGTTTTTCCAGTAAGCACGGCACTCGCCTCCATTTGTGCTCTGGTAAGGGTAATGGGCTTGGGTTCACCTGTTGAGCCAGACGTCTTTAATATAAATGTCTGTTCTTGGCTCAACCATTTTTTACAAAACGCTATTACTTTTTCGTCATACTCCGAATCTGGATTCGGTAAATGATTATAATTATCAATGATCATGGGATAGAAAAACAGAAACACTCCTAAAAACGCTAAAGATAGCATTTTTGAGGAGTGTTTTAAGTAAAAACACAATCGATTTTCTAAGAAACCTTTATTGTGTTTTTGGTACTATCAAAAACGGCGGCGAATTGTGTTAGTGGACTGACGGCTGGCCCATTGAGTACTTTTCCTGTCAAATCAAAGTTTGATCCATGATTTGGACAATTAAAACGGTTGTTATCTGGTTCAAAACTTATAGTCGTTCCTTCATGCGTACATGCCTTAGCTACAGCAATATACGTGCCAGTTTTCGTACGTGCTACAATTACATCACCGCTCACTATCGCTTTTCCATTGGTCTTTAAATCAGCAAAGCTTGCACTAGATAAATCTATCGTAAAATCGATTGTTCCATTGGCTTTTAAGTTGTTGCCTGTTATGCCGGTAGTCGTTCCTCCGCCATTGTTCCCTCCAGTATTGCCACCGGTATTAGCAGGGGTGGGTGTCGAATCGTTTTTACAACTTGTCATACAATTTTGTAAAATTATCGCCCCAACACTCACTCCGACGAGCGATAAAAATTCTTTACGTTCCATAAGATGATGATTTTAAAAGTAAATTGAGTAAGATTTAGTTTATTGCCTATACGCCAAAAACTTTGGCATAGTTGCGTTGGTTATATTAATTAACATAGAGCATGATTTAGAAAAATCGTCCATTAGTGTTCAGTATTAGGCCTAATATGTCTTTATTTTGTAGGAAAAATGTCTTTTTGACAATCGTTTTTGTAAAACATTTAATTGTTTAATCTGTAT
>NZ_JBWKYN010000313.1:0-2768 GCF_059423785.1 Arcicella sp. GW458-12-2-14-TSB2
GTTATAGTACAATACATAGGTTTTGTTGAATATTTTTTTAAAAAAACTTCATATACGTGGTATCATAATTAAAAGATTTTTGTGTTAGTTTTGTCATTACCTAAAACAAGTTATTTCAAAAGAATCTTTTGTCTTTAGGTTATTTTCATTATTTTTATTTTAAAATTCACCTAAAACTGTTTTTTAACTTAAACCCAAAAATTACCAAACTAATGAGTACACAAGCAAAAACTCCAGCTGCTAAACCAGCAGCACCAGCTCAAAAAAAATCAGGCGGCATTTCAGCAGGCTTGATTATTTTAATTCTTTTTGTTATTGCCCAATTATTTTTCCGTTTTGTAATGGGAGATGGATCTCGTTTTGAAGGTGGAACGAACGCAGGTCACCCACACCAAGGAGATTACCTTGCTCTTGCATTTAAAGGTGGTGATATTGTACCAATCCTTTTAACTTGTTTCTTGACAGCTTTGACATTCTCTATCGAGCGTCTAATTACAATTAGTAAAGCGAAAGGTAGTGGTGATGTTAATGCATTCGTTCGCAAAATTCAGTCTCTTCTTGACAAAGATGATACTGATGCAGCTTTGAAAGAATGTGACAAACAAAAAGGTTCAGTAGGAAACGTTACTTTAGCTGCTGTTAAAAAATACAAGCAGTTGACAAGTGATGGTTCATTGGACAAAGAACAAAAATTAGCTGCTCTTAGCAAAGAAGTTGAAGAAGCTACTTCATTGGAATTGCCAATGTTAGAGAAAAACTTAACTATCATTGCAACGTTAGCATCAGTTTCTACGCTAATCGGTCTTTTAGGAACAGTAGTTGGTATGATTAAAGCGTTCTCGGCTTTAGGTAACTCAGGAGGATCAACAGATTCAACTGCCTTAGCAAATGGTATCTCTGAAGCCCTTATCAACACGGCATTAGGTATCGGTACTTCAGCAGTTTGTATCATTGCTTATAACTTCTTTACGTCTAAAATTGACGAATTAACTTACAGTGTTGATGAAATTGGTTTGAGCATTAACCAAAACTACGCAACTCACCATAATTAATAGTTATGTGTTAAGCGCTAAGTGTTATAGGTTAATCTTATAACTCATATCAAACAACTTATAACTAAACAAGATTATGCCAAAAGTTAAAGCAAAACGACAAAGTGTTTCTCTAGACATGACAGCGATGTGCGATGTGGCGTTCTTGTTACTTACTTTCTTCATGCTTACTGCGAAGTTTAAACCTGAAGAAGCCGTAACAATCGTTCCTCCGTCATCTATTTCAGAGAAAACAATAACTGGCGAAAAAGGAATCCTTACTATTTCAGTAAGTCCTGAAGGTGGTATTTTTTTAGGAACAGACGACAAAGCTGCTAAGGATTATATGTTGGAAAGAATGGCAAACCGCCTATCTGTTCCAGTATCTGCGGAAATGAAGAAGAACTATGACGCTTCAGAAATCGTAGGTTATCCAGCAGGCGCTATGCGTCAGGTTTTAAGTGTAAAGCCATCAGATGCGAAAGCAAAAGGATATTTGAAAGGTATTCCTTGCGATTCAGCCAATAATGAACTTTTCCTTTGGGTTAGTTATGCTAAAATTTCTAATCCAGGATTAAAAGTAGCTATTAAAGGTGATGCTAACTCAAACTATAAAGTGTTCAACCAAGTAGTTGGTACTTTGCAGGAACAGAATATTAACACATTCCAATTGGTTACATCTCCTGAAGGTAGACCTCAATAGATTTTATTTAGTTGTACTCAGTAGTTTTAACCCTGCCTCTCTTTGAAAGGCAGGGTCTTATAAAGCTAAAACTCTCTGAGTATCATTAACTACCAACAATTAAAACCCCAATACAATGGCAGAAATAAGTCAAGACGGTGGGGGCAAAAAAGGCGGTAAGAAACGCGCGAAGAAAGCGTCAACCAAAATTGACATGACTCCCATGGTAGATTTGGGTTTCTTATTGATTACCTTTTTTATGTTAACCACGACGTTAGCAAAGCCCGTAGTAATGCAGTTGAATATGCCTGATAAAACAGAAAAGGAGGAAAAATCAGAAGTTAAAATGTCTGAAACCTTAACTGTTATGCCGGATGCCGAGAAAGTATATTACTATCAAGGTTTGCCAACAGAGGCAACAACTCAACTTCAGAAAACAAATTATTCTAAAGACGGAATTAGAGCTGTTTTGTTCGACTACAAAAGAAGAATCGGTGATAATTTTACGATTGTTATTAAAGCTACTAAAGGAGCTAAATACAAGAACATGGTAGATTTGCTAGACGAATGTGCTATTACAAGTAACAAGCGTTATGCAATCCTTGAAATAGATCCAGATTCTGAAAAGCTAATCAAAAAGTCTGGTCTTTAAGAAAAAATCACGGTAAAACTAAAAAAATAGTTGACAAAATTTTGAAAACTAAATTAATAGTTTTATCTTAGTTCAATGAAAATTTAATTTGAAGTTTTTGATTCAAATTAAGAAACATTAACAGTATTAACATCAGGAATTATGTCAAACGTAATAAGCCAAAATGCAACGTTGGATGACATTATTTTTAAGAATAAGAACAAAGAATATGGTGCTTATCTCTTAAGAAAATCTTATCCGAAAGTGGTTTCACGTTCTCTGATAATTGGTATAGCTTCGGTTTCATCTCTTTTTGCATTGTCATTTATTTATAATAAAATTAATGAGCAACTAGAAAAAACTAAAACTGAGGTAACAGCTGAAGTAATGAAAATTGATCAGCCACCACCAGAGAATAAAACAC
>NZ_JBWKYN010000314.1:0-2750 GCF_059423785.1 Arcicella sp. GW458-12-2-14-TSB2
AATTTGAATAGCGGAACTATTTTACCGTAAAATAATTATTTAAGACTTTTTTACATTTAATTTTGGAATTTTACATGGATTTATTAGTTTTGTCCAAAATTAAATGCTCTATAATTCCAATTACCCAAATTACGATGCAAAATGGAAGATTATAATAAGATAATAGAATCGCTCGGCGTGAAGTTTATTAAGTCACGTAACATTAGAATATTACAACCTATCCGTATCAAAAACTTTTATGATGTAGAAAATACACTCTTGATTTTGTACAACGGTGAGGTTTCTTTTGGTGAAGAGGCTATCCATGCAGAGGTTGGCGACATGCTTTTTATCCCTGGAGGTAAGATGCTTTCGATAACCTATGGTAGTGCTGATAAACCAAAGGCTATTTCAAATGAAGAATTTATGACTCACAGAGAGTCTTATTTTGAATATAACCTTGAACCATCAAGAATTGGCCAAATCGAAAACTCTTTCGGGATGGTTGCTTTTGAAGCAAAAGTTTTTGATTCGGTAAACTTCTTTACTTCTTTAGATATTCCTCCATTCTTAATCAAAAGAGACGACAAACTAGCACACATGCTAGCGGAAATTTTGAAAGAAGACATGACGGATATTCTTGGAAAAGGACGTGTGATTAAAATAAAAACGGAAGAGATTGTTATCGAAATAATTCGTTACATCATCAAAAACCGTTTGTTTGTTGAACAATTGGCAACAAACAGTACTTATTTCAAAGATCCACGCTTAATTGACATCTTTGCTTATATCAAAGATAATATCGGTGGAGATTTATCAAATAAAGTATTAGCGAACGTTGCAAACGTTTCTGAAGACTACGTTGGGCAATATTTCAAGATGTTAACAGGTATCAATCCACAAGATTATATCGAATATCAAAGAATGGAAGCTGCCGTAGGTTTGTTAAGAACTTCTAAGAAATCTATCCGTGCCATCGGCGCTGATGTAGGTTATAAAGATACTGCATACTTCTGTCGTCGTTTCAAAATGATGTTTGGTATTCCAGCAGGAAAAATGAGACGCAGAGAGTCGTTAATGAATTTATAATTAGTAGCTGTTAGCCTTGAGTTATTAGCTTCGAGATTATATTTTTAAAATTGTTTGATATTAAAAAAGCCGCTGAATCAAATTCAGTGGCTTTTTTAATGAGTATGTTTTTTCGTATAAAATACGTAGTGGTAATTTCTGCTATTTCTATTGATATGAAAGCTCTTTTAATAACAGAAACTTTATTAAGAAATACTCGTAAAAATAAAAGCTTCGCAGAAAATCCTGCAAAGCTTTTATCATAATTCTATAAAGCCGACATCCGATATCAGAAATCTGAAAGCTACTATTTAAAAAACTTCAATTTCACTACTTCTCTTTCTGACAAGAAACGCCAAGTTCCTCTTGGTAAATCTTTTTTGTCTAAGCCAGCAAAAGTAGTTCTGTCAAGTTTCAATACTTCGTATCCTAATGATTCAAAAATACGTCTAACAATTCTATTACGACCCGAGTGGATTTTGATACCTACTACCATTCCATCTGGCGTAACAATTCCTAAATCATCCGCTTTTATTTCACCGTCTTCTAAAGTAATACCTCCTTTAATTTTCTCGAAATGCTCTTGTGTTAAAGGCTTATCCAATTCTACTTGGTATAATTTTTCGATTTCGTTTGAAGGGTGAGTCAATTTATCTGCTAATTCACCATCGTTTGTTAGCAATAATAGACCTGTCGTGTTTCTATCCAAACGACCTACTGGGTAGATACGTTCTTCACAAGCATTTTTCACTAAATCCATTACTGTTTTACGGTCGTTAGGGTCTTCAGTCGTTGTGATAAAATCTTTAGGTTTGTTTACCAACACATAAACCATTTTCTCACGATTCAACTTTTTACTACCGTACTTAACAATATCACCTGGTTTTACTTGGTAGCCCATTTCAGTAACTACCGCACCATTTACTCTGATTTCACCCGCCTTGATTAAATCATCAGCTTCACGACGAGAACAAACACCAGAATTAGCGATATAACGGTTCAAACGTACTTCCAATGATTGCTTCTCTGATTTTTCAATCAATTTCTGCACTTTTTTAGGAGCAGTCTCTTTGTATTTATCAAGCTTGTAGCTTGGCGTCCATTTATCAGACTGTTCTACAGGTCTGTGTGCTTTAAATAGATTGTCGCCTCCAAAATTTGCTTTGGCTGAACCAAATGTTTTTTCTGGTCTTTCGCTTCTACTTTTTTTTTCAAAACTTCCTGCATCTGGACGAGGTTTGTTAAAGTCACCTTTATCAAATCTTTTGCCAACAGGTTTTCTTTTATCTACGAACTCTTTGCGTTCAAAAGCTGGTTTATCACCTTGTGGTTTAAAATCACGACGCTCTGAGTTAAATTCTCTTCTTTCGCCTTGTGGCTTAAACTCACGACGTTCACCCGAGTTAAATTCTCTTCTTTCACCTTGTGGTTTGAACTCACGACGTTCACCCGAATTAAATTCTCTTCTTTCGCCTTGTGGTTTGAACTCACGACGTTCACCCGAGTTAAATTCTCTTCTTTCACCCTGTGGTTTGAATTCACGACGTTCACCCGAATTAAATTCTCTTCTCTCACCTTGTGGTTTAAAGTCACGACGTTCTGAGTTAAATTCTCTTCTCTCTCCTTGTGGCTTGAATTCACGACGCTCACCCGAGTTAAATTCTCTTCTTTCACCTTGTGGTTTGAATTCACGACGTTCACCC
>NZ_JBWKYN010000315.1:0-2690 GCF_059423785.1 Arcicella sp. GW458-12-2-14-TSB2
CCTCGCTAGAGATAAGATATTGATTATTAGTTATTTATATACTTGTGGGTAATCAATAGGACTTAAGTCACCCGCTAGTGATAAACGCATTGGTAGCTAAACTTTAAACTCATCAACTCATAAACCTTAAACTCATCAACTCAACCTATACTTTCATATCCTCTAATTTCTTACTCTCTTCGCGTTGTCTTACATATTGGTCTACCCAATAAATTAAGCCAATGGCAACTACCATCGAGCCTATTACGGTATAACCCAATATATCATAATGGTCTAAAATACCGTTAGGTTGTTGTACCACAATTAAACCTGTGATAAAAGAGGCAACACCTCCAGAAATTTGTTGAATCGATGAGTTGATACTCATAAAAGCCCCTCTATCTTTCATCGAAGGAATGGCCGTCATCAAGGCAGAAGATGAAATCATTCGCGCTGAAATCCCTGTAAAAAGGATTACGTTCAATATAATAATTACCCAAAGTGGCGTAATGCCTAATTGTGTGTAAATCCCAACCATGATGATACTGATGATAGAGCCTATCAAAAAAGTATTGAACTTACCCAATTTATCACTGAGTTTACCAATCATAGGGCCAAAGAAAATAGAGAATATACCCGTAACACCATACATGATAGGTAGTTCAGACAATTTCAAGCCTAAATTGTTGGTACCATAAGCACTACCAAAAGGCATTAGCATAAATCCACCCGTAGAAAGTAATATCGTTCCAAGGAAGGCCCTGAGATAATGAGGTTCGCTAATGGTTTTGGCAAGGTGTTGGAATGCATTTGAATCACTTTGTACTTTCAGGTGTTCAGTAACAGGTTTCATTTTAACAAAAATAACTATTCCTACAATTGCACTCACTCCTACTATCATCCAAAAAGGAGCATGCCAGTCGAAGCTATTAGCTAATAAAAGACCAATCGGTAAACCCAATACCTGACTAGCCGCAAAGGCCATTTGTACAAAACCCATTACTCTACCACGTACTTCGAGTTTGAATAAATCAGAGATAATCGCAAAACCTACTGAGCCAATTACGCCCCCAAAAATCCCCGTGAAGATTCGGGCAAACAATAGGAAATTATAGTTGGTTGCCGACGCACAAAGGGCTGTACCGATGATAAAACCAACATAGAAAAATAATAGGAATTTCTTTCTATCGAATTTGTCGGCAAAACCTGCTGCCAATAAACCAGAAGCACCAGCACTAAAAGCATAAGCTGACACAACAAAGCCAAATTGAGAAGTAGTAATTTTTAAAGTGGGCATTAAAATAGCCCCTAGTGGCGACAATACCATGAAATCTAGTATTACCGTAAATTGAATAAAGGCTAAAACCGCTATCATGAAAATCTGATAGGGTGTAAAAATTTTTTCTGTGGGTTGTGTCATAATTAATGTATTGAATAATTCTTATGCAAATTAAGTGATATTTATGCTCTTATCTCATGGTCTGAACAATATTGATATTAAATTAATCCCAGAAATATCCTAAATACTATTAATTTTCTGTAATTCAAGCACTTTGATACAATTTAACCTAAAATTGACGCACCATTCTCTTTGAAAATCAATGCATTACCATAAATTTGTTTTATCATTAAACTTCAAATTTAACTAATATGAAAATTGCAAAGAAAATCCTGCTAGCGGTGGTAATCTTTATTGCTGCGCTCTTACTGATTGCATTATTCACTCAAAAAGATTATGTAGTAGTAAGGGAAATCACAATCAACAAGCCCAAAACGGAGGTATTTAATTACATTAAATACTTGAAAAACCAAAACGACTACAGCGTATGGGCAAAGATGGACCCTGCGATGAAAAAAGAATTCAGAGGGACAGATGGTACCGTAGGCTTTGTATCTGCTTGGAAAAGTGATAGTGCTGATGTTGGTCAAGGTGAACAGGAAATCTTGAAAATTGTAGAGGGGCAAAGAATAGATACGGAAGTAAGATTTATTGAACCTTTTGAATCGACAGCGCCTTCACACATCACTACTGATGCTATGGGAGCAGACCAAACGAAAGTTTCATGGACTTTTGAAGGACACATGTCATACCCGATGAATTTGATGATGCTGTTTTATGATATGGAGGGATTGATAGGAAAAGATTTAGAAGATGGACTGAAAAATCTAAAAGTAATTCTTGAAAAATAAATTTTAATCAAAACACAAACATGGCAGCAATTAACCCTTATTTGGTCTTCAATGGCAACTGCGAAGAAGCTTTTAATTTTTACAAATCTGCATTTGGAGGAGAATTCCCTTATGTTGGAAGATTCAAGGACGCTCCGTCAGATCAGCAAATGTCACCAAGTGATGGCGAGCGAATCATGCACATGTCGTTGCCCATTGGCAAGACTATTTTAATGGGTAGCGATTCCTCTACAACGATGGGGGATGTAAGTGCAGGTACAAATTTCTCTATTTCTATTAGTGTAGACTCAAAAGAAGAAGCTGATAAATTGTTTCAAGCCCTTACCGAAGGTGGTAAAATAACGATGCCTTTGCAAGATACCTTTTGGGGTTCTTACTTTGGGATGTTTAAGGATAAATTTGGTATCGATTGGATGATTAATCATGATACTAATGAGGAGGCAATTTAATTACTTTCTACAATCCTTATCACTAGAGAGGGACTTAAGTCCCTCTCTAGTGATAAGTAAACTACTCAATCA
>NZ_JBWKYN010000316.1:0-2651 GCF_059423785.1 Arcicella sp. GW458-12-2-14-TSB2
GTACTTTTACCAGTTTTCAAATTTAATTTTGCCATAAAATGTTGCCATTGAAGGGCAACCTATTTTAGGCAAGCACAGCTCACAACTCACAACTGATCACTCAAAACACATAACTCCCATGATTGCCTCTCTATCACAACTCGGAATTATCCACACGGTTATTTCTATCATCGCTTTAATTTTTGCGGCCATTGCTTTAATTAGCACTAGGTTGATTAAACCCTTTAGCAAATTAGGTAAGTATTATAGTGTATTTACAGCACTTGGTTGTATTACTTCTTTTTGGCTTTCCAAAACAGGGAAGTTCAATCCGGGTCATGCTATTGGTATTTTGATACTTGTATTGTTAATTGTAGCATATCTTTTAGGGGAAAAAAAAGCTCTTTATATCCAGACTTTTTGTATGTCTATTACAGTTTTCCTTTCATTAATTCCTACTGCCAACGAAACACTTACACGTTTGCCTGTGGGTCAACCATTAGCCAATGGCCCCGATTCGCCCATCGTTCAAAATGTGGTAAAAGTGTTGTTAGTACTTCTAATAGCAGGATTGGCAGGGCAGTATTTTAAGCTTAAAAAGGGATAGGGATTTTAGATATGATGTATTATGTATTAGATATGAAGTATAATATTGAGCTTTTAGGGACATCATAATTCATATCTAATATTTAATACAAGCTTATTTCCAAATAGGTACATTTATATAGCTATCATTATACCATTTTATTTTTAGGGGTTCTTTGGCATCAGCTATTGTTTCATCACTCACATCTTTCCCTGTTCCATAATTGATTTGAGCGAAGGAATTTTTATCAATGTTCAATACTACTAGCAATCTACTACCTTTACTTAACTGACGACTTACCAAACGAGTATTGGAAAATGGAATGCCCTCTATTTTGTTAGGGATTAAAAGGTTTCTTGAAGTAATGTCTTTGGCATAGCTCGCACGCCCTAAAAAATAGCTTAATTCAAAATATTCACCATTGGGCATTACCTCGTATAGGACTACCCCAATATCCATGTCTTTCTTATTGATACTAGCTTTTATTTCCCCACTGAATGCCCCAGCAATTGAAATAGTTTCTTTGAATGGCTCGCTCAGAAAGAAAAAACCATTAGAGGTATCAAGCTCTTTGCGGATAATTGGGTCGGGATAATAGTCGTTGTTACTGGTAGTTCTGTCAGCTAAATCTACTGCTTGGACAAGATAATTGTGTTGCTTTGGCTTTTGTTGCGTTAGAAGATAATCTTTCCCCGCTTTGATGTTGGTAAGATACAATTGTAGCGTATTGTTGCTCATTTTTTCTAATGAAGGAGCATGTTTCCATTCATTAGCTCCCATTACTTCATAATTTATTTTATCCTTTAAAATTTCTGGTTTTTTACCATCTTTAAGAATGTAATCAAACCATTCGTAAGTAATTTGTTTGGTATTGATTAATGCAACGGAGTCTACTTGATAACCTTGCAAAACAGCTTCACCGCCTTTTTGTGCCCCAAAATGGCTATACGGACCAATAATTAAATAATGATTTGCATTTTTATTGTATTTATAATGTTCTTTCACATAATACAATCCTGAAATCTGTGAGTCGTTATAGTAGCCATCTATCGATAAAACTGGGATATTAATATGGGCAAATTCGTCTTTATAGGGAACCATATCTTGCCAATATTTATCATAAGCAGGATGTTGGAGCCATCGTTGTAAATATTTATTAGGAGTGCCCTCTAAACTATCTATTTTACGATATGCCACACCGCTTTCCCACCATTTATTTTGCATGGCTCTCCAACGAGGTCTATTATTTCCTACAAGCGTATCAAGGTATTTGTTGTTGGAAACATAAAATGCCCATTCATAATTTGCATTGAGGAATACATTGTTTTCCATAGGTAAGCCCATTCCCGGTCGGTTGGCTACATACGGCACAATGGTTTTTAAGGCTGGATGCATTTGTTTAGTAGCTGCCCACTGACTAAAGCCATTATAGCTCCCACCATACATTCCGATTTTACCATTACACCAAGCTTGGTGACTAATCCAATCAATTACATCATAAGCATCTCTACCGTCGTATTCATAAGGTGTTACTTCATCGGGACTAAATCTTTTACCCCTCGTATATGCTATTACACCCACATAACCTTTATCTGCTGCTTCTTTAACACTTTTTATATCTCTGCTACGGGCGTAAATAGTGAATTGCAGAATAACTGGTTGTGGTTTATCATTATCTTTTTTGCGGACAATAATGGCTGAAATAAGAGCACCATCTCTGGTTTTTATCAACACACTGTCCTCTATATGATATACGTTGTCGACTAAATTTGTTTGGAATGCGGATGATTTAGCACCTATTAGCAATAAGCAAATGATGATAAAAATATGTCTCATTAAAGTTGTCGGTTTGGGAGGTAAATATGCTAGCTATTTAAAAGGAGTAACATACCAATAAATGATTCATGTTAGACAGAAAATGTTGCATGAAGGGGAATTATCTCAAGTCCAAGTGACGCTTTGCTTAACAATGAACTAGCGGGGCAAATCCTTTATCCCTAACGAGGGAATTATTAGCTTTCATAAAATAAACGTTCTTTGATTTTTTGAGTAAATTTCATTACAAATATTTCCAAGAAAGTTATCG
>NZ_JBWKYN010000317.1:0-2510 GCF_059423785.1 Arcicella sp. GW458-12-2-14-TSB2
GGTTAAATTAAGTCTTTTAGAATAGCTTGTTCCAAAATTTACTCAACGTAGCGATGCTATGCTTCCTAAATTTTGAAAAAATCAATTCAAAAATACAATACTTTCACCTCAGAAACGGAAAGTTTAAACAGCTTCTTTATTTAAGTACAATCATAAAGATTAAGATTTATTAAACAATGATTCAACTCGGAACGGTTTACCGTCATAAATTTTCATTTACCCAAGAGGATGTAATTTTATTTGCTAAAGTATCAGGTGATAATAATCCTCTTCATTTGGATGCTGAATTTGCAGCAACTACTTCATTCAAACGCCCAATTATACATGGAGCACTTGCCTCGAGTGTTTTTTCAAAAATCATGGGAACAGAATTTCCTGGCTTTGGGAGTGTTTATTTAAAGCAGAGTTCAGAGTATAAACGCCCAATGTTTGTAGATACTGAATATGAAGCAGTATTCACTGTAACAGCCATTAATGCTGATAAACACATAGGAGAAATTTCAACAGAAATTTTTGATGTACAAACTGGAAAGAAAACTACTGAAGGTTCGGCATCAATCATGAACAAAGAAGAATTTTAACCCAAAATAAAAAGGCTCAATAATTATTGAGCCTTTTTATTGAATTTTAACTATTTAGCATTATTTCGCTTCATTGTTTTTTATCTCTTGAACCTCTGTACGGATTTCTTGAGCTAAAGTTTTCAATTGTTGCATACCACCTCTTACTCGAGTACCAGCAGCTTGATTGCCTTTGTCATAAAACTTCTCGAAATCTCCTTCTAAGGACAAAATTAAGTCCTTCACTTCTGCAAATCTGTTCATAATAGAAACTGGATTTAAGTTGATAATTGGTTGAAAAAGCCTTTAATAGCGTTGAGACGCATTTTTTGTGTCCGAAATATAGCTATTTTATTACATCTTACAAATCCAAGCACCAAAATTTAAGCGAAATAAGTCAAAAACCTATATAAATTATGCTAATTCTGCTTGCTGAGCTAAGAATTCTTCAGCAATTCTGCGATAAGTACCGTCTTGCAGACGTTGTTGTACCTTTTCAAAGCAATCTAGTGTATAAGCCACATCTTCTAAAGTATGCGAAGCTGTAGGAATAATTCTTAACATAATTTGTCCTTTCGGTACTACTGGGTAAGTTACGATAGAACAGAACACACCCATATTTTCACGCATATCACGTACAAGCGCCGTTACGTGTGATAATTCGTAGTCTCCATGTAAGAAAATCGGCGTTACTGGAGATGTAGTCTCACCCACATCAAATCCTTTCGCTTTAAATCCTGTTTGGATAGCTCTTACATTTTCCCACAATTTCTCACGGAATTCAGGATGTTTTTTAATCAATTCTAAGCGTTTCATTCCACCTACTACAAATGGCATTGGTAATGCTTTTGCATAGATTTGTGAACGCATATTATATTTCAAGAACATTACAATTTCTTTACTTGCTGCAATAAAAGCACCAATTGCTGCCATTGACTTAGCAAAAGTAGAGAAATATAAATCGATACCATCCATACAATTCAATGCTTCATGAACACCTCTACCGTTTGGTCCCATCGTTCCAAAACCATGAGCATCATCTACTAAAATTCTGAAATTGAAATCTTCTTTCATTTTCACAATTTCATCCAATGAACCTACTTTACCCGACATTCCAAAAACACCTTCAGTAATTACTAAAATACCTCCACCTGTTTCAGCAACCTTTTTAGTAGCTCTTTCTAAGTTTTTACGCAAAGAATCCATGTCGTTGTGATTGAACTTATAATAATCACCCATTTTAGCTTTGTGCAAACGAATACCATCAATCAAACAAGCGTGTGCTTCAGCATCATAAACAATAATATCGTTACGGTCGCAAATACACTCAATCACTGACATTACTCCTTGATAACCAAAGTTCAATAAAAAGGCATCTTCTTTTCCAACAAATTCAGCTAACTGAGCTTCAAATTCCTCATGTAAATCTGAATTACCTGACATCATCCTTGCGCCCATTGGATAAGCCAAACCGTAATCTTGCGTTCCCTTATTATCAGCTTCACGAACTTCAGGATGATTAGCTAAACCTAAGTAATTGTTCAATGACCAGTTTAACATTTCTTTTCCCATGAAGGTCATTCTTGGTCCTAACTCTCCTGTCAACTTAGGGAAAGTAAAGTAGTGATGAGAATAATGAGCATGGGCGCCGATAGGTCCCAGACCTTTGCTGACTTTATCGAAAATATCCACTTTTTTTTATGTTTTAATGATTAAAAATAATATGAGCTTCACGAAAGCAACAGGGCATTCTATGAGTTCAATTATAAAATATTCTGCTGTCTAAATATTGTTATATATTTCAAGAGAAAAACATTTTATAATCTTTAAATAATCACAAAGTTAAGGTATTATTTTCTTTCTGCAAAAATGTCTGAATATTAAGTGCTATTTCATTTGAATTAGACAATTCCCTAATAATTTCTAGTAATATTTCAAGAACTTATATTT
>NZ_JBWKYN010000318.1:0-2451 GCF_059423785.1 Arcicella sp. GW458-12-2-14-TSB2
GTTTAGGAATTCTTGATTTTTTTGTTACTTTTTGCATCAAGGCAAAAAGTAAGGACGAGAATAAATCCAAATAACTTTTTATTCTAAGAAAAGCTTGGAATAGCTCATGTTTATTAGGCACAAAATCTTAGTGTCTATAATTAACATATCCTAATTGTTCATCTTCATCTTCAAATTCTAGCTCAGCATCTTTTTCCCAAATCTCCATTTCACAAGGCTTGCAGTTAAATTTCAATTTGTATTCATTTTCGCCATGTTTAAGCGTAAGCGGTTCTACCAACTTTTCGCCCATGGTCTCTCTTTGAAATCTGGCACATTTTCCTAACTCGTATTTTACACAATACTTAGTCGTCATTACACGCGCCTTTCCAGGGTCCCATTGCAATTCAAAGGCTTTTTCAATTTCCGTAACGCCGTGTCTTTTATAAAATGCTCTTGCCAAACGGTTTGAAACATTATACATAAAGTCAAGCTTCTGAACTGGGTAAGGGTGATCTGTTTTAGTAATCTGGAATTCTTCTCTATGGTATTCTTTTACACGAATATCAACCAATTGTTCTAATACCTCTCTTCTAATTTCATTCACTTTAGAAATCGGTAAAAACCAATTGTTTGAAAACTCAACTTCGATTTCGTCTACTATAAAAGGTGTATTCCCAGTTTTAGCAAGGTTCTTTTTAATATTAGGAATTACTGACTCCTGACTCTTTGCTAATTCTTTGGTAGTTTCCAAGGTTAAGCTACACTGGTGACCATCTTCATCAACTGCCAACAATTGGAATCCATCAGCCGTTTCAGTAAAACGTAATGAAACACCAATTTTGCGAACAGCGCTGTTTTCTTTTTCAACCATTTTGTTGAATTCAGCATCTGAATTTCTATAAATGACTGTTCCTACTGGCAGTGGTTTAAAAGTATTAGGTACTACTACATTTCCAACAATAATGTTGATTTGTGCGCCGTCGGCTTCACCTTGCTCGTTGATAAAATATAGTCCATCACCATTGTTTAGCTTCTCATAATTTTCAATTACATATCCATTTGCCTTTATTTCAAGCAATTTGCCAATCAATTGACCTTGTGATTTTGGACTTTCCCAGTTACCGATTTTCTCTTTGCGTTTGTTTACAAAATAGTCGGTATAACCCCTGTTAAAACTTCTATCCATTTCTGGCTCGAAATTATAGAATGTTCTACCCGACGAAGCTTTTTGATATTTATCAGTATTTTGTTCTAGAAATGCATCTAATTTCTTGCGTAAAAAAGAGGTATTGTTTTTAACATAAACAATATCTTTCAAACGTCCTTCTATTTTAAATGACGTAACACCAGCATCAATTAAATTAGGTAATTGGTCGCTTAGGTCTAAGTCTTTAATTGACAATAAATGGCTATTAGCAATTAATGTTTTGCCAGTCCCATCAATTAATTGATAAGGAAGACGACAGTTTTGAGCACACGAACCTCTGTTAGCACTCCGTTCGCCACCCGCGATACTCATATAACAATTACCACTGAATGACACACAAAGAGCACCAGAAACAAAGAATTCCAATTCAATATTAGTAGCTTCGCTGATTTCACGAACCTGATCTAAATTCAACTCTCTTGCCAACACAGCCCGTTTCATCCCTGCATCTTTCAAGAATTTAACATGTTTAGCATCTCTGTTATTGGCTTGTGTACTCGCATGGATTACGATAGGAGGTAAGTCCATTTCCATAATAGCCATATCTTGCACAATCAGGGCATCAACACCAATATCGTATAATTGATAAATTAGCTTTTTGCACAAGTCCAATTCATTATCATATAAAATGGTATTGATAACGACAAACACTTGAGCTTTAAAAAGATGGGCATATTTAACCATTTCGGCGATATCCTCTAACGAATTGGTAGCATTAGTACGAGCCCCAAACTGTGGAGCTCCTATATATACAGCATCTGCACCAGCATTAATAGCGGCCATACCTTGAACCAAATTTTTGGCGGGTGCGAGAATTTCTATTTTCTTTTTCATCTAAATATAATTACGATGATTTATTTTCTTCGGACTACAAAATTAGTCAATACTTAATAAAGTATAAGGCTTATTGTTAATAATTAGTATATAATTAGAGTAATAAGGTAAATATTCAAGACTACTTTATGTGATATCGCTCTTAATTTGATACTGGTAGAAGCAAACTTTATTCTTAATAGGTTTTTATAAAATTGAATTAAATATTTCTGTATTATGAATAGCACATCTAAAATGGGACAAGAATCTCTTTTGATTTAATAATCTAAAAAAATCTTGGTGACACCAAAAAGATTTGGCTAAAAAAGAGCTAGACAAGGTTGATAATGGATTAAGTTAAGAGTTAAGCAAGTTGTTGATATGTAGTAGTTTAATTAATAATATAGTGTTAGTTATATTACTTTGGAGGTTTTTATATAGTTTTAATT
>NZ_JBWKYN010000319.1:0-2340 GCF_059423785.1 Arcicella sp. GW458-12-2-14-TSB2
TAGTAATTCTGATAAAGAAATAAGATTAGGATAAAACAGAAAATAAGCAGAGTAGGAGGGAGATGTAAAATAAAGCAGGTATTATATTGCCGATTAATTCATGCATAGGACTGAAATTCTTAACAAAGATATGCTTTTATTTTTTTATGGACTTCTCAGGCGTTTAAATTTGACGAGCAAACGATGTAAGTTGGTAAAAATAAGCAGTTTAACAGTATTTATTGATAGCATATTAAACTGCTTTACTTTTTGGTTTTTTCTTATTGAGTTAAATATTTTCTTTTGTATTCCAACGGAGTGATGCCAGTTACTTTTTTGAAGTGTCTATAAAAGTTTGAAACATTATTAAAACCACAATCAAAACAAATGACTTCTGTGGGCAGTTTATCTTCTACCAAGGCCCTGCAAGCATGACTTATCCTGATTTCAATGAGGAAGTCATAATAAGTTTTCTTAGTCATCAACTTAAAATAACGGCAGAACGATGTAACACTAAGATTGCTAATAGCAGAAATTTCTTCTAGCGTAATATCTTTTTTATAGTTTGATAACGTATAAGTACACACCTTATTCAAGCGAATAGTATCCGATTCGTTTGACTGATAAAAACTATGGTCAGTAGCAATGGTAGTATATTCATCTGTTTCGGCAAGGATATTCAGAATAGATAACAATAATATTATTCTTTCAAGATTACTTGCCTTGGTTACTTCTAGCATCAACTTCGCTACTTTCTCGCGAGCTTCGCCGCCAATAACCATTCCACTTTTTGCTTTCTCATATAATTTAGGAATCATATAGACTTCTGGCAAAGTCAATAAGTATTTTCCTAAACAATCTGGTAAAAAATGAATGACAATTGCCTCAACACAAAGGTCGGGATTGTTTTCAAAATATTCTTCCTTACATCGCCAGGTATGAGGTAGGTTTTCACCAATAAGAACGATTTCTCCATAAGAAAAGTTGCTGATATTATCACCAATAAAACGAACGCCCTCACCCTTAATGATATAGTGTAATTCGATTTCTGGATGATAATGCCAGATAGTATCAAAGTTCGGCCTTATATCATGACGAATGCTGAATGAGCTTTCGGGTTTTACAGGAACTTTATGAAAAAGTGGCTTCATTTATAATATATATTTTATTTAAAATAATTTTTTTGATAAAGAGTTGAACTATTATAATGCACAAGGAATAGAACGAAAATTCCTTGAAATTATGCTTTAAAGCATCAAATATAATAATTCATAGTTAAATTATGACAATATCATATACTAAGTTGGTAAAAATTTACACTAAAAGTCCTTTTTGATTGATGAAATTTGTATTCAAATCTAGTAATATCCCATTTCTCTAAAAGATAATATATTATAATGATTACGAAGGCTTAAACTTATTATAGCATTTTCTCTGTAATTTCTAAAAGCATTGAAAGTAGAATATATACTTACTGCATAACGGGAATGGATGGTAGAAAATTGAAAATTTTAGGATTAGTCTGTGTAGAAATAGATTTTTATCTTCAAGAAATAGAGATGATAAATTAGTACAGAAAACAACAGCTTTATCAAATATTAAAATGGAAAGAATAGGAAGAAAAATGATGGTTTTAGTGATGTTGATTATTTCAACACCAACAATGCTTTGGGCTCAGGATGTACAGACGAAAGAGCAAAAAGATGCTAATTATGTAAAAATGATTACTGACCGAGCCACTAAAATTGTAGCTACTCTTGGTTTAACGAATACAGACGCAAGCATCAGAGTGAGAGATATTATCAGTCAACAATACAGTGATTTAAATCAAATACATGAAGCTAGGAATTTGAAGCTAAAATTAGCCAAAGAAATAGCCAAAGATGATAAAGTGAAAAGTGAAGCTGATATAAAACAAGCAGAGGCAGAAGCTAATGTAGCGATGGATAAATTACATGGAGAATACCTAAAAAAATTATCTAAAGAGCTTTCAGCTAGTCAAGTGGAGATGGTAAAAGACGGCATGACATATAGAGTTTTACCTATTACATATAAAGGTTATCAAGAGATGCTTCCAAATCTGACTAACGAGCAAAAGACGCAGATATTAGCATATCTTACAGAAGCTCGTGAGCATGCGATGGATGCGGAATCGTCAGAAAAAAAACATGCTTGGTTTGGAAAATACAAAGGTAGAATCAATAATTATTTATCAGCGGCAGGGATAGATATGAAAAAAGCAGGCTTAGAATGGGAACAGCGAATAGCCGCTGCAAAGGCATCAAAGCAAAATTAGTAGTACAATATAAAGGCAAAATATGTTTAATATTATCATAGAAAAAATAGTGCATGATAATATCT
>NZ_JBWKYN010000320.1:0-2337 GCF_059423785.1 Arcicella sp. GW458-12-2-14-TSB2
TGATTAAGGATTATATAGTTAAAGATACAAATTATGGCTTTTGTAACCTTTCCAGTATTTTTTTATTAAGAAAAAGTATTAATTCCTTAGTAAACAAGCAAATAACAATAGCATCAAAGGCAATAACAGGTCTATTTTATCAGAAAGATTATGTCTTAAACTTTTGATGGCTCTGTATAAAGTATTGCGAAGAATCTGATAGTCTAGCCCTGTCACTTCTGAAATAGCTTCGTAGCTCATATTTTCAAAGAATCTTAGAAATACTAATTCTTGTTGTCGTGGTGGGAGCGTCCTAATAGCACCTTGTAAAATATTATCAATGTCAGGAACATCTAATTCTGGTATTTGGCTATAGTTATTTACAAAATAATCATCATCAGAACTCGTATCTAGCTGTTTTCTATCATCAATAACACTTTTTAGAATAATCCTTCTCAGTGAAGCTATTAGATAATATTTTACAGAATTTGGGGTAGTCAAGTTTTTCCTACGATTCCATATTTGGACAAAAAGCTCTTGAACAGCATCACGTACTAAATCTCTATTATACACTATCGAAAGTCCATATTTCAAGAGCGTATCAGCATATTTTTGGTAAAAATATCCTAGTGCTTCTTGATCTCCATCAAGAAGGCGTAGCCACCAATCGGTTTCAGTATTTGGTAATTCTGAATACAAGTTTTAATAATTTCAAGAAAAAACATCATTCGTATAATACGCAAGATAAAACAAGAATCTAGGGTTTACAAAGAAAAGTAATGATGATGTTAAAAAAGCTTTTAAGGCTTACTATAAAATGAAGGAGGAATTGATCTAAATTGACAATATTAGTTCATGCCGTTATTAATGCTTATTGTCGTTTTTAGTTAGAAATTCTTATTATAACTACTGTAAGCTGTGTAATCGATTATGAAGCCGAGTCATTTCTTTGTTGAATTGATTCATTAATGACTGATATTCAGGAAACATTTCAAATAATATTGCTGTTCGCAACCCTTTGATGCTATCTCGTTCTAAATTATTTTCTAACGATTGTTTATGATCATAAAAACTATTCGCTTGAATTTTATCAATTATTTGTTGGTAAAGAACAGGATTTTCTAATAAATAGCGTTTATCCAGCCCAGCAAGCGCTTTTTCATATTCCTGTTGTAACATATTGATGTTTTCTTTTAACATCGATATTTCGCTATTTTTTTCAGTATTACGCTTAACTACTTTTTTTACTTTTTCTTTCTTTACTTCGTATTTATCAAAAAGATTAGGCGTATAAACCATTGTATTGAGGAATCCACCAATATTTTCTATGCTTTTCCCTGATGCTAACGTATGGAGGGTATAGGTAATAGCTCTTTCTACTTGCTCTGCTGGCACCTCTCCTACCCACTTCTTTACTTGCTGTATGGTAACATATTTTTCTACTTTCTGAAATAATGTTTCAACCACATTATCAACAGCAATTATTTCTATGCCTTTTTCCGTAGTTTTTGCAGAAGCAACAGATTCTACTTTCAATCGTTGGTTTTTTGTATTCTCGAAAATATAGAAAGTAACAGCTACTACTTTCCTTTTCTGAATTTCTTCTTCAAACTGAAAATATATATCTGTGTACTTAGCCAAGTCTTTTTCTGCTCGTTTGATTAAACCTTTAAAATGACCATAGAGTTGGTATTCATGTGATTCTATCGACAGCAATTCCTTTAGTTCATCCAGCATGAACTTTCTTTTGCCTATCTTTTGGTATTGTTTTAGCAATTCAAATAGCCTAACAGAATAAATACTGGTTAGACTCAGAATATTTCTGATATCATATACTAAGTATCTGGCTTTTAGTTCTAATAAAAATTGTTTGAGCGCAGGATGAAAACTAAGCTTGATATAATTTTCCTTAGCGCCTTCTTCTGGGTTAGCCGTTGATGCCACTAAGTGTGTTTTAAAATACTCTCGCTTTCCTTCGGCTGTAGTGCGAAGTATTTCTACTTTTTTATCAAGCAATTTTTCAGCAGCTTTTTTTATACTATCGTATACTAACCCTGAGTCATGCAAATTAAACTCTCGCACGATATCTCCAGTGTTGATAGTATATTCATTAAAGTCTGTATCATTATGTTTAATAAGTGTTAGCATATAAGCAAAAACCCTTGTTTCCCAAATATCAAATTTATATCGGGCTTCTACCAATTCGTTAGCTTTTCGAATTAGCTTAATATCCGAATCGGTGGTTAATGGAGCTTTTTTCTTTTTGGTTGCCATTCATTAAAAAGGTAAATGCTCGTAAAAATATGTGAATACTTATTAAAAAACAATAAATATATCACATTAAAAAATGGATGTGAT
>NZ_JBWKYN010000321.1:0-2275 GCF_059423785.1 Arcicella sp. GW458-12-2-14-TSB2
GTACATATTCTATCAATAATAAAAATAGCCCAAAAGAAAATCCTTGGGGCTATTATAATTTACAGTTCTATACCTATTAAAACCTTACTAATGATGTTTTTCTTAGAATTATTTCATCTTACTAAGAAATCACATTTAAACCTTTATAACTAGGGAAAAAATCATCCGTCGATAGAATTGGAATATTTTCTACTAATGCCTGTGAAATTATCAATAGATCAAATGGGTCTCCGTGTGGCTTTGTTTTTGAAATGTACACTTTGGGAACATTTGGTATATTGTAATAAAAAACCTTTTTTGAGGACAGAATCTTTATTTTAAATTCCTCTAATTTCTCCTCAGCAATCTTCATATCAATTTTAGAGAAATTTGTTTTTTCTAAGCGTACCTTTATCGCAATCTCATACAATGAAGCTTCTGAAAGATAAAATGTATTTTTAGTATCGTTAAGAATTGTTTTTTGTTTAAAACTCAACTTGTCAAATTCTCTCAGAACTAAAGTAATAAATATGTTTGTGTCAAGCAGATACTTCATTTGCTATTTTTTCTTAACTCGTAAGGTGCTAAAATTTTACCTAAGACTTTCAATTCTTTGGGTGTAGTTGATTCCATGGCCAGTTCCAATAAACTCTTTTTCTTTTTTAAAGGAACTGAGTTTTGCTCTTTTTTAATGGCTAATGTTTTCATGATTTTTTGATTATTTAATAGATAAAATTACTTTAAATTATCGAAATTTACAATATGCTTACCATTGTTTTGGCAAGCTATATAAACAAAATCTAATCACCCAGCTTAATAATTTTGCAACTCCCAGATTCAACTTGTGTATTAAAATCCCAAACATAAGTTTTTGCCATATTTTCAACATGTACTTTATATGTTCCAGCTTGGACTTTCCAAATATTTGTATCTGTAATCCCAGCACAACTGCTCGGGTTGCTAGTATTTCTAGTATTAATATAGAAGTATTGATATATTCCATTTCCAGAAATTGTACAAAAGAATGAAGGAGATAAAACGCTACCAAAATCACCTTCTCTGTATAGACCAAGTCGACCAGAAACATTTGTAATATTTACCTTTTCTGTTATGCTACTAGATTTACTACCATTAAATGCTTTTAAGGTTACTGAATAAGTGCCATTTTTTGAATAAGTATGATACTTTGTATCTGGTGAATTTCCAATTGGAGTATTTGGTGTGTTATCCCCCCAACTTATCTCTGCATTTTGTGACATTGTAGATCTATTACTAACCCCAATAACTCCTTCATCAGGAAGCTTTGTTGCAATATCAAAAGAAGGAATTGGCTCCAAATCAGATTTACAAGCTGAGAGAAATAGAATTGATAAATAGATTAGTGTAAAAAGTAGTTTTTTCATTTGTGTATTACGAGTTTAAGTTTTACTATAAAATTACTATGTGTCAATATTATTATTAAAACCAAGAAGAGTATTTTTATTAAAATAGGGTATTTATACCTGTTATTTACAGTAAACTTTTTGGCAACATCAACAAATAAGGCATTGCATTTTTGTAGTCTAATTCGAGATATTCCAAACCCAATGTTCTAATATTTTGATAATATGAAGCGAGTTGTAGGTAATAATTTTTTTCTGATTGGATATACCATGTTTTTTCACCTAAAAAATGAGCTAAAAACCATTTTTCAAGTAATCGGGCAGTTCGTCCATTGCCATCATTCCAAGGATGGATTTTTACAAAAACTAAGTGTATCATACTTGCAAAATAAAAGGCTTCTTCTATAGATAAGGGTTTAGCTAAAAGTGTTTGGAGGTCTTGGTAAAATTTATCCATTTCAACCTCAAGCATAAAAGGCGAAGCTGCTACATATTCAATTTTACTATCTGGAGTAGTTACATACATATATTGTGTGCGGAGTTTTCCTTGGTACTGTTTCGAAATAATATGTTTACTAAGAAGTTTATGTGCTTTCACAATATTTTGGCGATTTAATGTATTCTTTTTGGCAAAAGAATAAGCATCGTACAAATCATCAATCTTTTGGGTATACTTAGGCAAAAATTCAATCCCGAATCTTTTGTATTTGATATATGAATCCAGTTCAATTTCTTCTCCTTCAATCTTACTAGAATATACTGAAGCAACAGCTGTATAAAAGCAGAAATTATCTGTTGAGAGTTCGGCATCATATAAATCAATAAAAGCAGATTTTGTCTGAGCTTTCCAGCTCAGACAAAATTCTGATAACAAAAAGGAAGGGATTATTTTTAATTGATAGTCCATATTAAGG
>NZ_JBWKYN010000322.1:0-2272 GCF_059423785.1 Arcicella sp. GW458-12-2-14-TSB2
GTTGAAAACTCGTGCTACATGAACAGTCTAAGAATGAAAAGTTTCGAGATATTGCGAGATTCTCGAAGAATCTCGCAATATCTCGAAACTTTATTCCTACACACAGCAATTCTGCTTATTAATTTTGCATACATAAAACTGCATTTTACATCAATAAATACACAGTTCAAATACTTTGGTTTGTGTCGTATTGCTTCTTGTATATAGTTTAGCAGTAGAAAACAACGACACACTACTATCAATAAACCCCGACAAGAGAAAGTCGAGCATAACATTACAAGCTCAAAACCTGCTATTTTTTGAGAATAGGTCATTTCAAATAAGAATACCGACCATTTTTTTCAAGCCGTAGCACGAGTTTTCAACTCGTGTGTTATTTACGAGTTGGAAACTCGTGCTACTAATATCCAAACGTAAATTTATTCAATACATTACCATTATAGGTTACTGTAATAGTGTTCACGCGTTGCTGGTCGTCTAAGCTATACGTTATATAATATGGGTATTGGGCACCATAAGAATTAAATGATTTTGGAATCATTTTAGAACAACTTAAAATAATATTCGTAAAAGAAGATGATAATTTTAAAAACTGAGTTTTTTCAGACAGTATATACAAGGGGTTCTTTACTGTTGTAAATTCAGTTAAGTAATAGGTATAGTCATAAGAGTATTCTTTGTAACGTAGGTCTGTCAACTGTCCATTACTATCATAATTATGGCTGTAGAAACTATAAAAGGCTCCACCTTCATTACCATAAACTATTTTTATTACTTGTCCTTTGTTATTATAAATCCATTTGCTGAAATTCCCTGACTTAATTTCGGTATCATCAATATTGTATATATAATCAGTAGTTTTGCTATAGGCACCCTCAGAAGTATATTTTTCGCTTATACTTAGATTTTTATTATTTCTAGTAAATTCATAAGTAGAAACAATATCCTTATTGGTTGTAGTATTTCTTGTTGTTTCAGTATAAGAAGTTAAAAGTTCGTCTTTCCAAACAAAAGTACGGTAGGTAGGGTATTCGTTGCTGTAAGAATCAATTTTCAGGGTTTTCGGGAGCGACGAGCTTGTTGCTTGTGGTTGAATCTCATCTGATTTTTTTGAAGAGCAACCTCCTAAAACTAAAACAGCCATCAATAGAGCAATAGTTTTGTAGCATTGTAACATGATTTATGGTGTTAAAGGTAGATTATGTAATAAGCAAAAAGCCTCTTAATTGCGGGGCTGATTGTGTTACCAAATTGGGTGGTCAGCCTTGGGAATTGACAAGCAACCCACTATTTGTTGACCACCTATTACTCATACAAGTTAATATAAGCACAGCCGAAAGCCCACATCAATATCCAAACGTAAATTTATTCAATACATTACCATTATAGGTTACTGTAATAGTGTTCACACGTTGCTGGTCGTCTAAGCTGTAATCTACGTAGTTCGGTATGCCACTAAAAATAAATGACCTCGGAATCATTTTAGAACAAAACAACGTAACGATTTCGTTAGGATAACCTAAGGCTAGAAATTGAGTTTTCTCAGCCAATAAATACAACGGATTCACAACAGACGTAAATGAACTCATGCTATAAGTAATGTCTCGACTACCATCTTTGTTACGGAACCGCGTCAACTGTCCACTATTATCATAGTCGTAGCTATAAAACGAAGTGTTGGGGTTGCCAGAATAATATTTAATCAACTGTCTGTTGCTATTATAAAGCCATGTTTGATGATCAGGTAAAGACATCTCTGTTCCATCTTCATTATAATGATATTCATAAGTACTGCTTCCATCTGGATAATCAGCCCCTTGATAGGTATATTTTTTGGTCTGAATTAAATTCTGACTATTTCTAGTAAAATCATACGTCCTGACAAAATCCGTATCCTTATTAGCATTAATGCTTGTGATAGTATACGACGTTATGATAGTATCTTGCCAAACGAACGCAAGATTAGTAGGAGTCTTTTCGTAAAAAGACTCAATCGTTAGTGTTTGTGGTAAGAGAGTTACGGCTTCTTTGGGGGTAATATCATCTGGTTTTTTAGATGAGCAACCTCCTATTATTAAAATAAGGAGGAGTAATGTGATTTTTGTATAGTGTTGTAGCATGGGGATAATAGTATTAAAGTTTATTGTGTAAAAAACAGAAGCCTTTTGAATTGCTTCGAAAGGCTTTTAAAGTTATATAAAAAAACGATTAGTTACTATACGTAACAGATTTTACGTAAATTTCCTATCTCTAGCGAGGGACTTAAGTCCCT
>NZ_JBWKYN010000323.1:0-2190 GCF_059423785.1 Arcicella sp. GW458-12-2-14-TSB2
ATTGAAAACAGACACTTTACATATTTTACCGCAAGTGAAATTTATTTCGCCCAATTTTGATATTAAGAAAATCAATCAATATCAGCTTGGTTGCGAATTATCAGAAACGCATTTTTATTTTTTTGTAAAAGATTCACTTGATAAGTCATTAATTGCTTTAGAGAGTTATCACTTTCCCGTTGAGCCACATTGCCATTCATTGATTGCTAATTTAGAAATGATTTTCGGACAACACGATTTCTTAAAATCTTTGAAATGGAAATCAATTAGCATTACGATTGATAATCAGTCGTTTACATTGTTGCCAACCGCATTATACAAGAAGGAATATATAAATAAATATTTGCAATTAGCCAAAGGACAAGTGCTTGAGGCAGATGAAGAAGTAAGGACTAATATTCATTCAGATTTAGCGTTAATCAATATTTATAGTAGCAATCGCCAGTTATTTAACTGGTTTGAAGAGGCTTACCCACTCTTGAATTTACAATATCAACACCTTTCAAGTCAGTTGATTGATTTTGCTCTCACGTCTAGTAGAGCACAAACTGCTTTCTTACATTTTGGCGAAACGGCTTTTACTATGGTGGTTTCTATTAATGGCGTTTTAAAGTTTTGCAATCGTTTTCATTATAAAACCTCTGAAGATTTAGTATATTTTGTACTTTTCGTGATGAATGAGCTAGAAATAGAACCCGATGAAATATTTATTAGGCTTTATGGCAACATTGATAAAGAATCAGAAGAGTTTCAGTTATTAAATCAATATTTGCCTAAAGTAAAGGTAGGAGATTCATTAAATGAAAATATAGAGGAAGGGCTGATAGAGAAACATCGCTATCTTTGGCTTTTGGTATAATTTTTTCAGAGTGAATCTTATTAACAAATAAAACATTATTGGGTAACTATACAGCTGTGGAGGTATCCCAATCCCTAAACATAACTCACCAAACCAACAAGATTGTGCAAAAAAAAATCGCTTTCTTTCCTGGCTCATTTGATCCTTTTACAAAAGGACATGAAGATATCGTTGTAAGAGCACTCTCGTTATTTGATGAAGTGATTATTGGAATAGGACATAATAGTAACAAAGCGCGCTATTTCCCTATTGAAAAAATGATTAGTTGGATTGAGGAGACTTTTGAAGGCACTCCAGTAAGAGTCGTTTCCTATAATGGACTAACGGCTAATGTAGCTATTGAAATGGGTGCTAATTTCCTGTTGAGAGGATTGAGAAATACAACTGATTTTGAGTATGAAAACTCAATTGCTCAGGTAAATCGCTACCTTGTAGATGGACTAGAAACGGTATTCCTGATTACTTCTCCACATTTAGCACCCATTAGTTCAACCATTATTCGTGATTTACATCGCTATGGAACTAGCATCGACGCCTTTCTTCCTTATAATATTAATAAGTAGTTGGTTTTGTATCGGCTAGATTCATTTTCATCATATTTGTATCTGCCGTCGATAAAAGATTGTTCTCGTAATTGTTAACAATAACTGATAGAATATCTTTTAGTTGCTCTACTTTCTCGGTACCAATGATTTCTGAGAATTTGTTTTCAATATTAATAGTACATTCTTTCCAATGCAACATCGTATTGATGCCTCTATCGCTTAATTTTACAATAAGCGTTCTGGCATCGCTAGGATGTTTTTCTATCGTTACAAAGCCTTCGTCTTGTAATTCTTTTACCAATTTACTCATTGCCTGTTTGGTTACACCTGCCAAATGAGCCAAATTGTTAATATTAGAACCTTCTAAATCAATATGGATTAAAGCTACCATGTGCCCAACCCTAAAATTTGTATATCCTTTTGCCTGTAAAAACTCACTGGCTAATGCTCGTACTATTCTTTGTGACTTTGAAATCAATCGCCCAAGATGACGATTTTTAGCTTCCTTGAACTCATTGAGTTCCAATAATTTATTATCCATGATTTCCCCTTCAACACGGATTTAACGTGTTTTTGCTTAATTTTTATAATTTTTTGTATTTTCTGTATGTGTGCTAGTAGAAATAAATCTACTAAATTTTATACAAAGATAATACAAAAAAAATAATTGTCAATAAACTTGACTAATTTAGTAAACTTAGTTTACCTTTGTGGCGTCAAACGGCAAAATTGCTTGATTATCAGAAGTGTTTTTTCTCTAAAATCAAATTATTCAACGAATTAACA
>NZ_JBWKYN010000324.1:0-2149 GCF_059423785.1 Arcicella sp. GW458-12-2-14-TSB2
TTTGTCGTAATTCACAAAATAAACAAGGAGGTTTTTATTGGGCAAGCCATCCACAAAATTCGGGATGACTCATGTTTTTTATTGAAAAATCAGTATGATTATTTTTTCTTAACCAATTCTCTAACTTTTGCAGCTCTACCTTGTTTTCCACGTAGATAGAATAATCTAGCACGACGAACTTTACCTCTACGCAATACTTCGATTTTCTCGATGTTTGGTGATAATAAAGGGAAGATTTTTTCTACACCAATACTGTTTGAAATTTTACGTACTGTAAACATTTCACCAGCACCGCTATTACGACGTTGGATTACAGTTCCTTGGAATACCTGAATACGTTCTTTAGCTCCTTCACGGATTTTGATGTAAACATTGATGGTATCACCTGCTGAAAACTCGGGCAATTCTGCACGGCGTGCAGCATTTTCAGCTTCTACGAATTTAATTAACTCGTTCATTTCTTGATTATTTTGCTGTTAAATTCTTAAATAATTTATCCAAAAGACAACCAGCGGTAACTTTAAAGGTCTGATAAACAATTGCTTGCTTCATACAGATTGCCCAGCCACATAATTGCTCTTTAATTGGGGTGCAAAGTTAAGGAGATTTTTCTAAATTTCAATATTGAAATTCAAAAATTATCCATAAAAAAAGAGTCAGACTTCATCATAATGAAATCTGACTTCTTTTTAAGTTTAAAGTTTATGAGTACAAGGTTTATGAGTTTAGTATGTAACTATTCAAAAGAATAATTTATACAGCTTTATTTATAATCTTTGAACTAATTAAATACTATACTGTAATTACTAAACTATAGACTCATAGACTTTAAACTCATAAACCTTGAACTCTAAACTCATAGACTCTTATAAATATTGATTAGCATTCGCTGCGTTCAAATCTTCAAAAGCTAATTTCAAACGGCTTACAAAAGTATCTTCACCTTTACGTAACCATACACGTGGGTCGTAGTATTTCTTGTTTGGTGAATCTTCGCCTTCTGGGTTACCGATTTGTCCTTGTAAATAACCTTCCTTCGCTTTGTAGTATCCTAAGATACCTTCCCAGAATGCCCATTGTAAATCTGTATCAATGTTCATTTTGATAGCTCCATAAGAAAGTGCCTCACGGATTTCTTCACGAGATGAACCAGAACCACCGTGGAATACGAAGTTGATTGGTTTCTCAGCAGTTAAACCATATTTTTCTTTCACAAATTCTTGAGAATTATGAAGAATAACTGGAGATAACTTTACGTTTCCTGGCTTGTAAACACCGTGTACGTTTCCGAAAGCAGCTGCAATCGTGAAACGGTGAGAGATTTTGCTCAATTCTTCATAAGCATAAGCTACTTCTGAAGGCTGAGTATATAATTTTGAAGAATCTACGTCTGAATTATCAACGCCATCTTCTTCTCCACCTGTTACACCTAATTCAATTTCAAGCGTCATACCCAATTTAGCCATTCTCTCAAGGTATGTTTTACAGATTTCGATGTTCTCTTCGATTGGCTCTTCTGAAAGGTCAATCATGTGTGAAGAAAACAATGGCTTACCATGTAGTTCATAAAACTTCTCGCCAGCGTCTAACAAACCGTCTAACCAAGGTAATAATTTCTTAGCACAGTGGTCAGTATGTAAAATCACTTGAACACCATAAACCTCTGCTAATTGGTGTACGTGATGAGCACCTGAAATAGCACCTGCAATAGAAGCCTCTTGTTTACCGTTTGGTAACGATTTACCTGCATAAAACTGAGCTCCACCATTTGAGAACTGGATGATTACTGGTGAATTTACGGCTTTTGCTGCTTCTAAAACGCCATTTACTGTATCTGTTCCTGTAACGTTTACGGCTGGTAAAGCAAACTGGTGCTTTTTAGCGATTTCGAAGAGCTCTTGCACTGCATCTCCATGCAATACGCCTTTTTGAGAAGATAAACTTGACATAGTTTAATTTTTTCTTGTTAAAAACTTATTTCAACTGATTTTTTGGATAAAAGAACCCAAAAATAATTATTTTAATTGGCTTTCTTAGGTTTTGCAGAATAATATTCGGCACTGACCCAATAAACCAAATATTATAAAAACTAATCTAATAACATTTATACAAAGATACAAATTGAATTTTCGATTTTATAGTTTTCTAC
>NZ_JBWKYN010000325.1:0-2140 GCF_059423785.1 Arcicella sp. GW458-12-2-14-TSB2
TGATTAGCTTCGTACAGGACATAATCTAACAAACTGGATAAAGATAAAATGGCATCACTATTACGTTTGTCTTCAGTGACAGAAAGGCTGTAAATATTATTGAGGGTATTCGTTAAAAAGTGTGGATTTATTTGAGACCTTAAATAATCAATCTCAATTTGTTTTTTTTCGTAAATGTTTTTGACTAAGGAATGAATGAGTTTAATGAAAAATGCTGGTAGAGTAAAAAAAAATATAGTTATAATACTTGAAACTATAAAGCCAGACTTGAATATAAACCAAAAGTTATTATAGAATACACTTAAAGACCTAGATTCTAAATTACCCTCTTTTAGTAAATCATAATCAAAGATTAATTGAACTCTGATATAAAAAAAAATAGCAACACTAATTACAATTATTACACTATATAATAATGTAATAAAGTATCGATATTTGTAATTATTATCCCATAATGGAGCAATTAGATACACAATTAAGTAGAAAAAAATTACATCAGTAATTAAACAATATAAAGTCGAAAGTAAATTGTAAAAGATTCCTGCTAATGGACGGCTTACCATTTCCCATAGACCAATAAACATCATTATCCAAAAAACACAATGCAATAAAATTCGTCTCTTAGCACATATACCTCCAATAGGATATATTTTTAAAAATAATTCTAAATTTTTTTCCATATTAATAGGTTTAATATTACTCATCAGTGTTTTAATTAGTTGATAATGAATAGATATTCTTTTACATCAGTTTTAATTGGAGTTTAACTAAGTATAAATCTTCTTTATTTTCAATTTGTAGAGAATGAGCTTCTGGAAAAATCGTAACTAATCGTTTTTTTACATTGGTTAGGCCTATGCCTCCAAATGTCTTTTTGTGGCTATTGACAACGAGAGTTGATTTACTATTTTGTACCTTAAAGTATAGGGTATTATCATCAACTTTAAGGAATATATTGATAAAGCAGTTTGAATACAAATCTCCAATAGAGTGCTTAAAGGCATTCTCAACAAAAGTTATAAGAATCATAGGAGGAATATTTCCATGAATATTTCCTTCTACATCAAACCTTACTTGAAGCCTTTTTGTATTCCTCATTTTTTCTAGTTCAATAAAATTAGAGAGGAAAAGCACTTCCTTTTCTAGGCTGATACTTGATTGATTAGCTTCATAAAGTACATAATCTAATAAACTAGATAAAGATAGAATAGCATCACTATTGCGTTTATCTTCAGTGACAGAAAGACTGTAAATATTGTTAAGCGTATTAGTTAAAAAATGTGGATTGATTTGGGACCTTAAGTAATCAATTTCTGCTTGTTTTTTATCAGAAATATTTTTGATTAGGAAGTGAGCGAGTTTGATAGAGAAGGCAGGTAAGGAGAAAAGAAAGATTTGTAACATACCAGAAAAAAGATGTCTAGGGTATTTAAAAAGATACATATAATCTTTAAACTTTTTTTCCAAATGAATAAGGTTTGCTTTAGTATCTTTTATCAAATGATTATCAAAAATAAATTGAGCTCTAATACGAAAAATAATTAAAATGCTAGCAATTAGTATAATTATACCTATGACTGTAGCCAAATATTTATGCTGATAATTATTCTTCCAAAGTGGAATTATTTTATACATTATCAAGTAGAAATAAATCATATCAAGAACTACTAAGTACAAAGCAGTTATGAAACCGTACCTTAAGTCTGGGCTAGTAGGTAGCGTCCATACTTTCCACAAACCTATAAACATCATTAACCAAAAAACACAATGTAATAAAATTCTTCTATTAAGAGATACTCCCTCAATAGGATATATCTTTAGAAACAACTCGGCAATTTTTTTCATATTCATTAATAGGTTTAATATTTTACATTAGCTCTAATTGTAAATCTACAGTATATCCGTTCTCTTCATTTTTTATCTGAAGAGAATGAGTATTTGGAAAAAGAGTTGACAACCGTTTTTTTACATTGGTTAGACCTATACCTCCAAAAGTCTTTTTATTGTTATTGGCAATGAGATTTGACTTGCTATTTTGTACCTCAAAGTATAGCTTCTCATTTTCAACCTTAAGTAATATGTTGATAAAACAGTTTGAAAATAAGTCTCCAATACTATGCTTGAAGGCATTTTCGACAAA
>NZ_JBWKYN010000326.1:0-2130 GCF_059423785.1 Arcicella sp. GW458-12-2-14-TSB2
AGATACTTCTATCAAAATTGAATAATTTATAATATTATATAAAAGGACTACACAACTTATTTTAAGCAAAATTAAGAAATGGTCTTTTTGCTAAATTACTTATTTATTAATTAATAACAAAAAGAATAACTCCTCTTTTTAGCAAGAAGCATTCTTTTTTATATACCAATAATAGACACAATTTAATTATAAATAACCGAAATAAAGGATAAATGTAGAGCCTTCATTTTCTTTACTAACAAAGCTGAGCTTTCCTCCGTTTATCTTGACTAAATTTTTTGCAATTACTAAGCCTAAACCTGTTCCTTCTATTCTTCCTACGTTATTTGCCCTGTAAAAAGAATTAAATACATTGTTTTTTACCTCAGATGGGATACCTATTCCAAAATCTTGAATACTTATCTGAAAAGAATCTTCATTAAAGATTAAAGAAAGAATTGGGTTAGGTTTATTTCGTGAATACTTGAAGGCATTGGATAATAAATTATCCAATATTAAAGTAAGATGAAGGGGGTCTATTTGTGCAGTACGAGGCGACCCTGTTACGTTAAAATCTATAAATCTTCCATCTTTTTGTAAAACATTTTGAGCCTCTGTGCTTGTTTTAACTAATTCAAGAATATTTACATCTTCTTTATTACAACTCAAATTGTTGGATTCTATTTTTCCAACAATCAAAATTTCATTCATCAAATTGGTGATTCTATCAATCTGACTACTGATAATATTTACATGTTTTGCAATATGTGGATTCTGTTCTTTATCAATCAATTGGATGATTTCAGTACTTGAACGAATGGTAGAAAGAGGTGTTCTAAACTCATGAGATGCTACGTTGACAAAAAGCGTTTTCAAATCATTCAATTCTTTTTCTTTTTGTAATGATGCCATCAACACCTCTTCAGTGCGTTTTCTATCATTTATTTCTCTGGAAGAGGTAATAATTCGATGAGTAAGGTCATAATCATCAAAAAATACTTTTGAATTCGTTTCTAGCCACACATAATTCCCATTGGCTTTTTTGAAGCGGTAACTTGTATATGACGACGTAGTTTCACCAAATGGCAACTGTTCTTTGTCAATAATCTCTAAATCGTCAGGATGATAATAATCAGATAGTTTTTTCCCAATTAAATCTTGGGGTTCATAGCCAGCAATTTGTTTGATGGAAGGCGACAGATACAATAAACTACCTTCTAAATCATGAATACAAACTAAGTCTTTTACATTATTTGAGAGTAATTCGTAAATATGGGCGTTTTCCTTTTGTCTAGTAATATCTCTTAATGTTCCTGTAGCTCCAATTACAAATCCTTTTGGATCTGAAATAAATGTAACAGAAGCTTTAATCCATTTTATTTCTCCAGTTTTTGTAATGAATCTGGCAAGGTGTTTACTTGTAGGTTTTTTTTCACGGATTAATGCATCAAACAATTGTTCTTTTTGGGCAGCATCTTCTGGATGCATAAAATCGTAAAATGGCCTACCTAATGATTCCTCTATGCTATAGTTTAAGATTTTTGTCCAAGAATCATTCAAGAATGTCCACTGCCAATGCTGGTCAGTTTTAAATACAATGTCACTAATGAGATTAATTACTTCGTGATATTGACTTTCTGAATATAGTACGTTTTCAGTAACGAAAGGAATCGTATTGGGAAGTACATGAAACTGTACCAAAATCATAGAAACAATACCGTTTTCATCCATAAGTGGAGTAAACTTTTGCTTTATTGTATTTGGTTCAAGCTCAAAAGATTCTCCCTCAAATGTTCTTTTATAGTGTTCTACAGTTGAAAGAAAAAATGGATGTTCAGATGTAGTTACTTTACTGATTTCATGTAATTGTGGTAACTCATCAAAACTAAATTTATAAGAATCTACGAAAGACTTATTAAAATAAACAAAACGGTATTCTCTATCTAAAATATAAACATTGCCTTCTAATGAATTCAATATTACTTCCGATAAATAATTAATCGAGGAAGATCTCATCTGCTAATGGCGGTTTTAAATTTTTAATATGATGATAACTTACTACTCAATTGAACGGGTCTATATAATTTAAATAAAGATAAAACAAAATATTTATTCATATTAATGAAAAAATAAATATTGTAAAATCTATAG
>NZ_JBWKYN010000327.1:0-2101 GCF_059423785.1 Arcicella sp. GW458-12-2-14-TSB2
TGGTATAAATATCCTTTTATTCATGGTGAGATGTGTTAGTGTAAACTACTTAATTATCAAGAAGATATATATTGTTTATTTAACTAATCGAATTTTCGATTATATTGTATTTCGAATACAATAACAAAAACAATATTTATGGAAAATCTATCCTTAGAACAATTGCGTTACCCGATTGGAATATTTAGTAAGCCCGATGAAATTACAGATGATTTATTGAAATCTTGGATTGATGATATCTCTGAACTACCTACCTTACTTAAAAAATCAGTAGAAGGCTTAACTGAAGAACAGCTAGAATTACCCTATCGCCCAGAAGGCTGGACCATCCGCCAAGTGATTAATCATGTAGCAGATTCGCACATGAATGCCTATTGTCGTTTTAAATTGGCACTTACCGAAGATACTCCTACTATCAGGCCTTACGAAGAACAATTTTGGGCGGAATTAGAAGATGGTAAAAATGGGCCTATTGAATGGTCTTTGACACTCCTAGAAGTATTGCACAAGCGGTGGATTATGATGCTAAAGTCGCTGACAGCAGAACAATTTGAAAGAACATTTATTCATCCAGTCACCATGCACGCCAATAGTCTTCGTACAGTTACAGGAATGTATTCATGGCATGGGAGGCATCATACCGCCCATATTACCGAACTAAGAAAACGAATGGAAATATAGTTTTATAAAAAAAGCGAGAAGGTGAATCTTGTTAAAATACAAAAAATAGCTATGTGGTTGTTTTAGTTTTCAGCATTTATCGCCTTTCATCTTTTTTCTCTTATCTTTAACCTTTCATTCAACAACCACTTTAAAGATTTGGTATTAACCCTTTGTACATGGAACGTTTCACAGGACTTATTGGAATAGTATTAATTTTAGGAATAGCCTATTTGATGTCAAATAATAGAAAAGCAATTAATTACCGAACAGTTGGGGTTGGTTTAGCTTTACAGTTTGGGTTGGCCGTTTTTATTTTACGAACTGATATTGGGAAAAAGCTCTTTACAAAGTTAGGAGAGATGGTAAATCAGCTCTTAGAAAAAGCTGATAAAGGAGCAGAGTTTGTATTTAGCTCTTTGGTTCAACCAGAATTGATGACAAAAGCTTTTGGACCGGGGCATGATTTTGTCTTCTTTTTTAAAGTAATTCCAACAATTGTATTTGTAGCCGTTTTGGTGAATATTCTTTACCATCTTGGAATTATGCAAAGAGTCATTGCTGTATTGGCTAAAGGTATGCACTGGCTGATGGGAGTAAGTGGAGCAGAAGCCCTTTCAAATGCAGCCTCTGCGTTTGTGGGTCAAGTAGAGGCGCAGATTATGATTAAGCCTTATTTAAAAGGTATGACCAAATCTGAATTATTAGCTTCTATGACGGGTAGCTTTGCTTGTATTGCTGGTGGCGTAATGGCTACTTATATTAAATTAGGCGTACCGGCATCGTATTTATTAGCTGCAAGTATCATGGCTGCTCCGGGGGCTTTAGTGATTTCCAAAATTGTATATCCAGAAACTGAGAAATCAGAAACACAAGGTTTTGTTCAGCTAGAAATCAAGAAAGTACACTCAAACTTAGTAGATGCTATTGCTTCGGGTGCTTCTGAAGGACTTAAAGTAGGTTTTAATGTAATTGCCATGTTGATTGGTTTTATTGCCTTAATTGCTTTGATAGATTCGATTTTATGGCACATTGGCTTCTACGTTTTTGGAATGCCTAACTTAAGCATGAACTTTATCCTAGGAAATGTATTCTCTGTTTTCGCATGGGCAATGGGTGTACCTAGTAAAGATACACAAGTAGCAGGTGCTTTGATGGGTACTAAGATGGTGGTAAATGAATTTGTAGCTTACCTAGATTTAGTTAAAATTAAATCAACACTTGATGCTAAGACTCTTGCTATTACAAGTTTTGCATTATGTGGTTTTGCTAACTTTAGTTCGGTAGCAATTCAGATTGGTGGTATTGGTGAGTTAGCTCCTGAGCGTCGTACAGACTTAGCCAAATTAGGTTTCAAAGCATTAATTTGCGGTACATTGGCTAGTTATTTATCAGCTACTTTAGCGGGATTATTATTGTAATAATATTGATAAGATTTTAT
>NZ_JBWKYN010000328.1:0-2061 GCF_059423785.1 Arcicella sp. GW458-12-2-14-TSB2
TTTATTGATGAGGTGCAACTCAAAAAAATAGCTGAACCGCTGGTAAAAAGTGGGTATGGAAAATATCTGCTTGGGTTGTTATCTTAGTGCTTAACTGTATTTTAAATATTATTTTTTCTGAAAATTATCAGTGCCCACAGCACATAAATATGTATTATGAAAGTATCTAATGCAGTGCTTAAAGATGTTTTAATCATTGAACCAAGTATTTTTGGGGATGCACGAGGCTTATTTTTTGAGCCTTTCAATAGTATTACTTGGGGCGAGAAAGGTTTGCCAACCAATTTTGTTCAGGATAATCAATCATTTTCTTATAAGGGAGTTTTAAGGGGCTTGCATTTTCAAAAAGGAGATTATGCCCAAGGCAAGCTTGTTAGAGCAATTACAGGTAAAGTGCTTGATGTAGCCGTAGATTTACGTCCTGATTCACCAACTTTCAAGCAATGGGAGTTTTTTGAACTTGATGCCCAGTCGAATAAAATGGTATATATTCCTGTAGGTTTTGCCCACGGATTCTTGGCTTTGGAAGATAGTATTTTTGCTTATAAATGCACAGCAGGCTATAATAAGGCTTCTGAAGGAGGAATTCTTTGGAACGACCCAACTCTTAAAATAGAGTGGCCAGTAGAAAATCCAAATGTATCTGACAAAGATATGGTTCTCCCTACCCTTGAAGAATATTTGGCACAGGCTTAAATATTACTGTATGAAATGGTATTAATAATTTTTTATTGATACAAAGAATAAAAACCTACAACGCTTGAATTAGGTGTACTTAAATTATATTAAAAGATTCTGATATGAGTATTATTATATTTGGAGGTATTGGCCAGTTGGGACAATGCATCAATAAAGTAGCTGAAAGCCAAAATATAGAAGGAATTATCTATTTAGATGAAATTGAAGGTAATATTTTGGACGTGGAACTTTTAGAGAACCTATTTACTAAGCACAAACCTTCATATGTTGTTAACTGTGCAGCTTACACAGCTGTAGATAAAGCAGAAGACGACGTAGATTTAGCTAGAAAAATCAATAAAATAGGTGCCGCTAATCTAGCAGACGCTTGTGTGGCTCATGGAAGTACTTTAATTCATGTTTCAACGGATTTTGTTTTTGAAGGAAACCTTCCAAAAGCTTTATCTGAAGAAGATGAAGCTACCCCAATAGGTATGTATGGTTTAACGAAACTAGAGGGAGAACAGGATATTATTAAAAAGATGTCTGAGTTTTTTATTCTTCGCACTAGCTGGCTGTATTCGGAGTTTGCCAATAATTTTGTAAAAACAATGCTTCGCTTAGGAAAAGAAAGACCAGAATTAGGCATCATAGTTGACCAAGTGGGTACTCCAACATATGGTGTAGATTTGGCTGCCTGTATTCTTCACATCATTACTACTCAAAGCAAAGATTATGGCTTATATAATTATAGCAATGAAGGAGCGATTTCATGGTATGATTTTGCACAAGCAATTTTTGAGTTAGGGGAAGTGTCTGTAAAAGTTAAGCCGTTAAAAACAAGCGAATATCCAACCAAGGCCAAAAGACCTGCTTTCTCTTTGATGGATAAAACTAAAATTAAGCAAGTTTTAGGTATTGAGATACCTTATTGGCGAGATAGCTTGAAAGTTTGTATGGCAGCTTTAGCTTAATAAGACAAGGTATCGACTTAAGAGAAACGTTAAAATAGAAGATAACGCAGTAAAAAATTACCTCTAACCACTTCCGATAAAAAACTAATTATTATATCAGTTTTTAGTATCAGTACACATCCATCTTGGTATTTTTCTATGCTAAATCCTAGCCAGTTTTCTATGGGTATTGCTGCGATACAATGTCCGAAAGGGTTAGCGTAATTTCAGCGTCTAATCCATTTTTGATTGCTGATTTACAAGCAAGCGGTAATAGTAGAATGGAGTCCTGCCAATAATAAAAAGGGAAAGTGAATTAGTAAAATGCTCGTTTGTCAAGTTTTTGATAAAAAAGATATAATTCATTAAAAAAACTAGTCCTTATTCGAAATAAGAAATATACAAAAACTACATGAATTATTGATAAATG
>NZ_JBWKYN010000329.1:0-2048 GCF_059423785.1 Arcicella sp. GW458-12-2-14-TSB2
GCAAAATTTGAAATCTTTGAATTTATACTCGTTCTTACTTTTTGCCTTGATGCAAAAAGTAACCGCAACGGCGGACCGTAAAAAAATCAAGAATTCCTAATCGCATCGGCGAACCGACTCACTTCGCTCAAACAGTAGGAATTCGTTATGCATCAATCACAAAAAAGCGGTCAGAATTAATTTCTTGACCGCTTTTTTTATGATTTTAAATTTAGGGATAACTTATATTTTAGTATTCATTATTATCTATACTTACTTCTCTTTACGCTCAATCTCTCTAAGGTTTTCTAATTTTTTATTTCTAAGAAAACCAGTGATGTCTTCAAAATGTTCTTTTACTCGTTTGTTTCCAAATTCAAATACTTTGGTAGCAAGTCCGTCTAAGAAATCCCTATCGTGAGAAATCAAGATAATCGTGCCTTCAAAACTCTTTAAAGCATCCTTTAAAATATCTTTCGTTTTTAAATCCAAATGGTTTGTAGGTTCATCCAGAATCAACAAATTCACAGGTTCTAACAATAATTTCACCATTGCCAAACGTGTTTTTTCTCCTCCAGACAATACCCTTACTTTTTTATTGACACTATCTCCACCAAACATAAATGCACCAAGAATGTCTTTGATTTTGGTACGTACTTCGCCAACGGCAATGTTATCAATGGTTTGGAAAACTGTTAAATCTTCATCCAATAAAGATGCTTGGTTCTGTGCAAAGTAACCAATCATTGAATTATGCCCCAATTTTAAGTCTCCTTCAAAAGGAATTTCGCCCATAATGGCTTTTACCATCGTTGATTTACCTTCTCCATTCTTTCCTACAAAAGCTATTTTCTCCCCTCTTTCAATAGTTATTGAAGCATCTTTAAATACTACATGGTCACCGTAGCTTTTACTTACTTGATCGACAATGACAGGATAATTTCCTGAACGAGGAGCAGGTGGAAATTTAAGATTTAGAGCCGAAGTATCTATTTCGTCTACCTCTACAATCTCTATCTTCTCCAACATTTTTACCCTTGATTGAACCTGCAAAGTTTTAGAATAAGTCCCTTTGAAACGGTCGATAAACTCTTGGGTTTCAGCAATCATTTTTTGCTGGTCATTGAATTGCTTTTGTTGTTGTTCCTGACGCTCTTTTCTGAGTTGTAAATACTGAGAATAGTTTACTTTGTAGTCATAAATACGTCCCATTGTCAACTCAATGGTACGGTTAGTAATATTATCTACAAAAGCTCTATCGTGAGAAATAACAATAACGGCTTTAGCATTATTAATCAAGAAATCCTCTAACCACTGAATCGACTCTATGTCCATGTGGTTGGTCGGCTCATCTAGTAATATCAAGTCTGGATTTTGTAATAAGATTTTTGCTAATTCGATTCTCATACGCCATCCCCCGCTAAATTCGCTAGTTTGACGAGTGAAATCCGAACGTAAAAACCCTAAACCCAACAAGGTTTTTTCTACTTCTGCATCAAAATTGATTTCTTCAATAGAATAATATTTTTCACTCAATTCAGATACCTTTTCGATGATGTGCATATACTCATCTGATTCATAATCAGTACGTGTTTCTAATTGAGTATTTAATTCGTCTATCTCTGCTTTCATATTCAACACTGTAGAGAACGCTTTTGAGGTTTCTTCAAAAACAGTACTGTTATCTTCTGTAAGCAAGTGCTGAGGTAAATAAGCAATTACTGCATCATTAGGCGCAGATATTTTTCCTTTGGTAGGCTTATCAACACCAGCTATGATTTTTAGGAGGGTAGATTTTCCCGCTCCATTTTTTCCCATTAGGGCAACTTTATCTTTGTCGTTGATGTTGAAAGTGACATCACTAAAAAGAGCTCTTCCACCGAACTCTACCGCTACGTTATCTATTGAAATCATTTTATTTTATTATGAAATACAAAGATAAGGAAAGTTTTTTTGAGTGAGGAGTTTTGAGTTTTGAATGCTGAGTGACAAATTCTGATTATCTAATATGAATAGAAATCATAATCATTTACTAATGCCAATGACAACTATGTAAATATGTATTTCTC
>NZ_JBWKYN010000330.1:0-2043 GCF_059423785.1 Arcicella sp. GW458-12-2-14-TSB2
TTTATTGATGAGGTGCAACTCAAAAAAATAGCTGAACCGCTGGTAAAAAGTGGGTATGGAAAATATCTGCTTGGGTTACTGAAAAAATAAAAACAAAAGGCTTTCTGCAACAGTAGAAAGCCTTTTGTTTTTATAACAGTTCCATAGGGTCTTCTACTACCCGTAGGTTTTCATTAAAACCATCAATCTTTTTCATGTCGTCATTAGATATTTCAAAATCAAAAATCTGAAAGTTTTCTTGTAATCGGATAGGACTTGATGATTTTGGAATTGTTGAAATATTATGCTGAATAGCCCATCTCAAAATAATTTGTGCGGGAGTCTTATAATATTTTTCACTCAAAGCGATTAATCGCTCATCATTAAAACGCTGACCTCTTACTAAAGGAGTATAAGCTTGCAACTGGATACCCTCTCTTTTACAACGCTCCAATAATGGTTGCTGAAATAAATAGGGACTAAACTCTACTTGATTGACTGCTGGTACCATTGTTTTATAAGTATCTAGTTCGTCTAAAAATGGTAATAAATAATTAGCAACACCGATTGCTCTTACTCGGTTAGTATTATACAGATGCTCAAGCGCTTTCCATGTGTCTTTTCTGGTTGCTTTAATTGGCCAGTGAATAAGGTATAAATCTATGTATTCACAATCCAATCGCTTCATACTTTCTTCAAAAGCTTGTAGGGTCTTGTCATATCCTTGGCTAGCATTATCAACTTTAGTTGTCAAAAAAATCTCATTTCTATCTATACCACTTTCTTTAATTCCTTTGCCAATTTCTATTTCGTTTTCATACATTGCGGCAGTATCAATTAACCTATACCCTATTTTTAAGGCGGTGCTTACAGTTTGTATCGCTTCTTGGTTATACATATCATATACGCCAAGTCCCAACAATGGCATTTGCACACCATTGTTGAGTTCAGTATAAATTTGTTTATGCATAACTTACCATTTTGTTAATCCTAATATTTTTTTTCCTAAATCGTTTAATTCAGCTACAGGATATTTTGTTTGTTCCCAGTTTCTTGGGTCACCAGGAAAAGCATAGCCTTCTGGAGCTACCCTATTTTTCCATGAATTAATTCTCCATTGTCTTAAAGGTTCGTTATCTTCCTCAGCAGGCATCATTGAAATATACTGCGCAATGCGTACTTTATCTTTACTTTTGTTCGGACGAATGCCATGCGGTTGGCTACTATTAAAAATCAGCAAGTCGCCAGCTTCTAATTTTACTTTTACAAATTTATCCTCAAAAGCAGATGTATCAGGCTGAAAATGATTTCTATCTGCTGGCTGTGTCAACTTCCAAGTATCATACGTTCTAAATAATTCAGGAATACATTGAAATCCTCCCATGTTTTCATCGGTTTGGTCGGCTAATGCCAGCACACCTTGAACATTCTGAGGTTTCGTCTCAGGGTCATAGTCCCAATGAATAAAACCTTTGTATTGGAAATCGGGACGTAATGGAAAATTCAAATTAGCGCGGTCTATCGTTACCCACAATTTTTCTGTTCCCCAAATATCAGCAAAGGCATCGTGTACTCTTTGGCTTTGTCTGTTGTTCCACAAATGTTGGTTATTATACACTTCTACCATGCCCGTACCCGTTAATTCTTTCATTTTCATTTCAGCTCTTGGATGGGTGTACCAAGTACTGGCATCATTAGGATTCTTTTCTTCAAATTCCCAAATAAATTCGGCTGTTCTTAAAGCCTGTTCTCTTGATACTGCATTTTTAATGATGACATATCCATTAGTTATCCAAAAATTCCAATCATCTTCCGTTAATACCTTTAGCGCTTTCCCATCATTAATACTGGTTCTTAGTTTTATTTGGCTGCTTGTAGCAGTAGATGGATTTCCTGGAATATCCAGATGAGCCATATTAGGCATCATAGTGGGCGTCATGGCCATAGTTTGATTTTCCATAATTTGTATAAATAATTATTGTTTTTTTTATACAAATTTGTATTCTTTTATATTGCATTTCTACATCAATTTTTTCCTAAATTTGAACTATATTGATATTATAT
>NZ_JBWKYN010000331.1:0-2000 GCF_059423785.1 Arcicella sp. GW458-12-2-14-TSB2
GCACAAGATTGGTCAACTTTTAAAAAGTTGACCAATCTAAAATAACTACTATAAAAGAAATAGATTTAATTACTATACTTTTCTAGCCATTTTGCTTTCAATGTTGCTCTAGCTTCTACAAATTCCTTATCTGTTCCCTGAGCAATGGCATCTAATGGAAAACGTAGTGGACGAGTACCTTCTTCCATTTCCACTAAAGCCAACACTCCATCAGCAATTGTTTGAGGATTCATATTAAATTCAGCTAACTTTCCATAAAACGCTGCTCCTAAAGCATTAAAGTCTTTATTAGCTTTTTCACCATATTCTGCTACAATATCAGTTTTATCGGCTGGCAAACCTGCTTTACTTCCATTAGTCATTTCTGTAGGATATACGCCAGGTTGAATACTTACATTTTCAATATTAAATTGTCTTAGTTCATCTTGTAATCCTTCTGTAATGCTTTCTACGCCAAATTTTGATGCTAAATAAGGAATCATAAAAGGCAATGTATGTCCACTTGCTCCAGAAGTAATATTGATAATCAATCCACTTTTTGCTTTACGCATACTTGGCAATACTGCTTGATAAGTCCGCAAAACACCGTAAAAATTTACTTCAAACATCGCTCTGATTTGGTCTATAGAATAGCCCTCTAATAAACCAAATCCTGATACTCCTGCATTATTGACCACTACATCTATTTTGCCATATTTGGTCAATACTTGTTCAAAAGCATCTTTCACAGAAGTATCATCCGTAATGTCTATTTCTACTACTTCTACATTATCTAAAGCCGAAAGCTCTTCAGCAATTACAGCATTCTTAGTTTTTGTTCCACGCATTCCTGCTATTACGGTATAACCTGCTTTAGATAAAGTAATGGTCATAAGCTTTCCAAAGCCTGTACTTGTTCCTGTAATGAAAATTATTTTGCTCATTGTCTTAATTTTTTATGTTAATTTATGATACAAAATTGCACCAAGGCGGTGCCTATTTCCATTGATAATTAAAGGAAAAAAATCTTGATAAATGTCAAGAGAATTTATTTTTGAAGTGCCTGTTTTCTGATTCTACTGATTGTTTCAGCAGAAATACCAAGATAAGAAGCAATCATGTGCTGTGGAACACGATTGGCAATGGAAGGAAATTTGGAAATAAAATTATGGTATTTTTCTTCGGCAGAGAAGGTAATATTAGCGTGTATTCGTTCCTGCATTACCACAAAACGTCTTTGCAGAATGTCATTTACAAAATCATTAAAGACAGGAATAGTTTTGCAAAGCATATCAAAATCATTTTTCTTGATTAGGATTATTACAGAATCTTCTATCGCATCAATATTATATTTTGATGGCTGTTCAGAAGTCAGGCTTTCTCTATCTCCCGACCAATGATTTTCTATGGCAAAATTCATAATATGCTCTAGCCCTTTATCATCTACAAAATACGTACGCAAAAAGCCTTTGCACACAAATGCATTAAATCGCCACACATCCCCTTCTTGAAGTAAATATTGTCGTCGTCTTAATTTTTTAACGACACTCACCGATTCTATCAAGTTATAATCTTGTTCGTTCAAGGTAATTCTTTCTGCTAAGTATTTCTTAAAATAGGCAAACATGGGTAAGAGTTGTGAGCGGTCTGCCGCCACGGTTGTGAGTGATGAGTTTTGAGTTTCGAGCAGTTCGCTAATTTTATTAAAGATGCGGATTAACGAGTGAAATTTGCTAAGAATAGTTAACTTTAAAAGTCAACTATTCTGCAATGTTCGTTGATAAAATCCAGAAGTCCTTTATTATTTTTTCATTTCAATTATTTTCCATTGACTATTAGGTTCTTTCTCCAAATAGACATTCACTTCTATTTCCTTTTGATTTCCAATAACTTTTATTTGAAGGTCAGCTTGTCCATGTCCATTAGTAATATTTACATTACCTGTAGGGAACATTCCGTATTCTTTTATTCCTCCAATTTCTGTTTGAATTTCCTTATTTTGCTCTATGCCTATAATTGAC
>NZ_JBWKYN010000332.1:0-1974 GCF_059423785.1 Arcicella sp. GW458-12-2-14-TSB2
ATTTTGTTCTGCATTTTAATATTTCTAAAAATATTATGCCACGCTAGGTTAATCCATTTTTACTTGCCTAATCTGAAGTGGTTTTGTAAGTGGTAAAAGTCCCCCTTTCAGTACAATCAATTGTCCTTGTTCAAGACATATATAATTGATAAAACCTGTTCCTAGCCCCATGTAAGGCTCTTTTAAGATTAATCTAATTTGGCGAATTAATGGATACCTTTTTAAAGCAAGGTTATATCCAAATGGTTGATAATAATCCTCTGGATTAGTACTGCTTTTCTCTGAAACCGACATTACGTTAATTTCTTTGATAAAACCTAACGATGCAGGGTCGTCACCGTCACTGATCCAATTAGTACCAATTACGCCCATTGCATTTTTATGCGTTTTCACATATTCTATAACTTCCTTGTTCGACTTTGTTGCAAAAAAAGAAACTTTCTCTTTTTTATCTATTCCAAATTTATCTACTAAAAATGTTAAATTACTAGAATTTGAACCATCAAAAACCAGTACAATGTCTTCGCCACTACCACTTTTGCTAATCTCAGACCATTTCTTTTTTTCCCCTTTCATGATTCCCGCAATATCATTCACGGTTATCATCGTATCACGATTAGCTTTGTTAGTAATCAAGGCTAAAGCATCACCTGCAAATTTAAAACTCCTGTAGGTAACTTTATCGTCAGTATAAATTTTCTTCTCTGCATCATTCAGTTCTCGTGTTATTACAGCTACTCTGGCTTTATCATTTAATAACATTGCTACTGCTTCACCCTCTTGTTTATATACTAAATTGATTTTTGTATATGGATAGGTCTGTTCAAAAGCCATTTTCTCAGCTTCCATGATGGGTTGAAACGACTCATCAACAGCAACAGTAATCTCTCCTTTGGCTGGGCCATCTAATTCTTTACCATCTTTTCCTGTGTTTTTTCCACAAGAAAACAAAGTAGCGGTTAGTAGAATCGAATAAGATAGATTTAATATAGTTTTCATGGTTTTTGTGATTGTTTATTTCTTCTCGTCATAATATGAATACTCCTCTTTATCGTCGTCGTCTTCATCTTTCAATTTGGTGTAAACTCTCCATGCTCTAAAAATGCCATATATTACAAGTAATGCACCCAAAGCATATGCATACCAAGAAGAAGGCAACATCATCTGTGCAAAAGTTGATTGAGGGTTAAGTATCAAAAGTAATCCAATCACAGCGTATGAAAGGGCCATTAATACATTAACAAGTAAAAAAATTCTACTGGGCATGTTTTGATGTTTAATATAAAACGATAATCACAACCTAATCTAATACATTTCTCATAGAAAAAAACAAAAACTGATTCCTATTGAAAAATGAAACCTGCCAGTTTCCTGACAGGTTTTCATTGTATCTTAATGCTAAATAATATAATTATTCAGATAGCACGAAGCTAATTGGTACTGTAAATCTTGAACGTACTGCACGACCAGACTGTTTACCTGGTGTCCATTTCGGTACAGATTTAATTACTCTAACAGCTTCTTCATCGCAACCAAAACCTACTGATTTAAGTACATCTACGTTTTGGATACTACCATCAGTATTTACAACGAATTGGATATATACTTTACCAGAAACGTTAGCACGCTGCGCTGCTGCTGGGTATTTCAAGTTTTTCTGCAAGAATTTAGCGAATGCACCCATACCACCTGGGAATTCAGCTTGTTGTTCTACCGCAGTAAAGATTTCTTCCTCTTTTGGCTTTGGTGGTTCAACTGGCGCTTCTGGCGCTGTACCTCTTGCATCTGGATCTACTGGCGGGCCAGCATCTTCAGTTTCACCTTTCACAGTTTCAGCAGCCGTATTACCTTTTACTTCTTCTGGTGGTGGTTCAGGTTTTGTTACCTCTTCATCTTTTTTGATTTCAGGAGGTAAGAATTTTGTCGTCGTCACCTTTGGTAATTCTTTTGGTGGTGGCGGCGGTGGTGGTGGTG
>NZ_JBWKYN010000333.1:0-1941 GCF_059423785.1 Arcicella sp. GW458-12-2-14-TSB2
TTGTTGTTTTTATTCTTTAAATATATTTTAAATATTTTAGGCATCGTAACTGTTTGATTTTTAATATATTATATCAGTATAGTGAGACAATTTGAATGCAGACTAGAGACAATTTGAATGCATAAGTGAGACAAATTGAATGTAGACTAGAGACAATCTGAATGCATAAGCGAGACAAATTGAATGCAGACTAGAGACAAATTGAATGTTTAGTCTCAAATTGTAGATAAATATATATTTTAAGAATTTTGTTGGTTATCATTGAAGTGTTAAATTGCAAGAGATTATTAAAATTTAGAAGTCTCTTTCCTCTGTTGATATCTATGTTTCAGTGTAGCTATGGGAAATAAAAAAACGGATAAAGTTGCTAATGCAATGGCAGCCGTATCGCAATCGCCCTTCAAATTAGTAAAAAGTAATCCTGTAATCAATGCTCGATATGATTTGAGTACGATACAGGTTAAAATACTTTTGCACATGATTTCAAAGATAGACCATACCAAAGATAGACTAGATACCATCACTATTTCTGTACAAGAGTTTAAAAAGATAACAGGAATCAGTACAACCGCTATCTATTCAAGGATTAATATTGAACTAGATAATTTTCTGAAAAAAACCATTTATAACAAATTTGATGGTGGTTTAATTAATACTACTATCATAGCAGGTTATACTTATAACAATGGACTGGGAAAGTTTAATATAGACTTTTCGCCAACATTAACGCCTTATTTGCTACAACTAAAGACTAATTTCACTGTCATTGATATTCGTTCACTTTTGCAATTAAAAAGTATTTATGCCATCAGGTTTTATGAATTTTGTAAAGAATCTGAAAGATTAGGGACTTTTAAATTTGAAGTTGAAAAGCTAAAAGATATTCTTGGGCTAGGCGATCGTTATGCCAAATATACTGATTTTAGAAAAAGAGTAATTAATGTAGCCCAAAAGGAATTGCAGGAAACCAGCGATTTGTATTTTACTTATGAAGAAAAGAAAAAAGCCAATACTGTGGTATTGTTAGTTTTTACGATTCATAGAAACGACAATATCGCTGTGCCAAACGATGATGGAAGTATTATAGAAGCTACTTTTGAAGTTGTAAATGAGCATAAAAAGAAGACGGCTGAGAACAAAGACCTCAGTGAAATTTTGAAATTAGTTGGAGAACATGGTGCATCTGAAGATTTGATTCTGAAATGGTTACAAACATATCCATTGGAGACTATTAAAGAAACAATTGCTTATGCTTTTGCAGAAGCAAAAGGAGGAAAGACTATCCGAAATATTGTTGGTTATATTATCCAATTACTTGAAGACGATAAATTTGCTGAATTATTAAAAGAAAAAGAAAGTAAACAAAAAGAGGAAAGAGAGAAAAAGAGAAAAGCACATTTAGAAAAAGCCCGAGAAGAAGGCTTGAATATGAATGTATTTAATCTTAAAAAGAAATATCATACCTATTGCCAGAATAGAATTATTGAATTGCTGAAAACAGATGAAAGTTGCTACCAATATGTAGTGAACAAATTAAGCACTTCATTAGAGACTCAATTCCCATTTGAATCGTTTAAAAAATATTATAGCAATACTGTTTCGGTTGAGAATATTATTCAATACTTAGACATTAATCCATCTTTTAACGGAGCTATTATCTCAATAGTAGAAAGTGCTTATAGACAACAGATTCACGCTCATCCTGACGCAATAGCCTTACAAAAAGAGGGAAAGAAAATAGGAATAAACCTGCTGTAAAAACAATTAAATCCAACGCGATTAATTGTCTATTACTTGATTGACGTATATTTAAGTGCGTTATATTTATCTTTCTTTTCATCCCTAATTATTGAGAATAGAAGATGAATTACTTACGTTTTAACAAGATTTTAAATGTTTTTTAGACAATGTATAATTTAATTGGATTATTATACATTGTTT
>NZ_JBWKYN010000334.1:0-1935 GCF_059423785.1 Arcicella sp. GW458-12-2-14-TSB2
AGGCTTCACTAAGTGAAGCCTTTTTTGTTATAGTTTTTATGATTGTTTCAAATAATTTACCATCAAAGCACCCGCTTTTTCAGAAGCTCCTTTTGTGCCGAGTAAATTCCTAATTTCTTCGTAGCCTTTTAATTGTTCTTCTCGACTTTCTTTGTTCAATGTTATTTTGGTCAATTCAGCCTGTAAGTTTTCTTTGGTCAAATCGTATTGGAGTAATTCCGTCACTACTTTTCGTCCTGCAATCAAATTCACTAGCGATACAAATGGTACTCTAATCACTCGTTTATATACCTGATAGGCTGCCCAACCGCCACGATAACAAACTACTTGGGGAATATTAAACAAAGCGGTTTCAAGCGTAGCAGTACCAGAAGTAACCAAAGCGGCATCAGCTACTGACAATAGATTATAAGCATCATCAACCACAATTTTTACAGGAAAAATAGATTGCCAACGAGCATACAACTCCTTAGGTAAATTAGATACCGCACCAATAACAAATTGATAGTCAGGAAATAAATACACTTGTGTAAGCATCACGGATAACATTCCTTCAATTTCTTGTTTTCTACTACCTGGCAACAAAGCGATGATAGGTTTCTGACCTAGTCGTGCTTCTTTCCTAAAATCTTGGGCAGGCTGAAAGTCGGCAATGGCATCAAACAATGGATTCCCTACATAATCAACGTCATAATCATACTTTTTGAAAAAGTCTTTTTCAAAAGGGAAAATGACGAATAATCTATCCACATACTTTTTCAGATTCAATGCTCGTGATTGATTCCAAGCCCATACCTTTGGCGAAATATAATAGAATGTCTTGATGCCTTTTAATTTAGCAAATTTGGCGACACGCATATTAAAACCTGCGTAATCAATCAGTATAACTACATCGGGCTGAAAAGCTAAAATATCTTTTTTACAAAAATTAAAAAAGCCAATAATCGTAGGAAGATTTTTTACGACCTCGAAAAATCCCATAAAGGCAAGGTCTCTGTAATGTTTTACAATTTCTGCCCCAGCAGCCTGCATCATATCACCTCCCCAAGCTCGGATTTCAGCAGCATTGTCATGTTTACGAATACCTTTAATCAAATTCGAGCCGTGCAAATCTCCCGAACGTTCACCAGCGATGATATAATATTTCATTTGATTTTGGATTGCAGATTTCGGATTCCTAACTATTTTGGGTGATGATTAGTACTTCATCTTTAAATCCGACATTCAAAATAAGCGTTATTCTTCCCCAAAATATTCTACAAAATTCTTTTGAGTCTCGTACAATTTCAAGCTATACAATTTAGCAGTAGACGAAGCTTCTGAAATTTTAGGGGCTAATATTTTCCAAATCTCAATGACAAAAATTTCGCAACTTGCCATTTTGCCTTGCATAAAATCTACATCAAGATTAAGATTTTTATGATCAACTTTCTCAATAACTTCTTGTTTGATGATATCACCTAACACCTTTAAATCAATTACAAAACCAGTATCAGGGTCGGGTTTGCCTTTTACGGTAACAATCAATTCAAAATTATGACCGTGCCAGTTTACGTTAGCACAAGGCCCAAAAACTTCACGATTCTTTTCCTCAGACCAGCTCAGATTATACAACCTGTGTGCGGCATTAAAATACTCTTTACGACTTACATAAACCATTGTTTTCAGTGTTTACAAGTGAAGGCATCATTGGGAAAACAATAGCAATGGATACCTATAAATATGAATAGTCCGCAAAATTACAATGAATTTATTTTCAAAAAAATTAAATCTGCGAATATCAGGCTTTCATGAATAAATTCAATTTTAAAGATTAAGCATTTTTACTTATCGTTTTTGAACAAAATCAGTAAAGAACTTAATTATAAAAGTAAAAAACTCACACAAATCTTTGAAAAATTATATTTTTTCCAAAATCTGTGTATAGTTTAAATG
>NZ_JBWKYN010000335.1:0-1917 GCF_059423785.1 Arcicella sp. GW458-12-2-14-TSB2
GTACTAATTTTGGAAATAATATACTTTTTTAGCTAATTATAATTTTTGGTTTAGCGAAAGTTTTCATAAACTCAACATGCTTGGTTTTGATAGTCATATAAAGAGGTTTGTAGCTGATTATCAATACTAAATTTATTAACAATCACAGATGAAAAAGATTTCTTTCTCAACAATACTCCGAGTAGTATTGGTTTTGCTAACATTACAGCAATCGGCTTTTGCTCAGTATCCTCAAATTCCTGCCGATATCCAAAAACAAAGCGACTCGTTACTTAATGCAAGTAGAAAACAATCTGATATTGCTTGGCAAAAAGCTTTGCCTATTATTCAGAAAGAATCGCGTGAAGGAAAACCATATATTCCTTGGGCTGCTCGTCCTATTGATTTACCACAAGCAAGTATTCCTGCGTTTCCTGGTGCTGAAGGTGGCGGAGCGTACTCTTTTGGTGGCCGTGGCGGAAAAGTATATGTCGTAACAAGTTTGGAAGATAATGGCCCAGGTTCTTTGCGTGAAGCTTGCGAGCAAGGTGGTGCAAGAACAGTTGTTTTTAATGTGGCAGGTATTATTCGTTTAAAAACACCTTTGATTATTCGTGCTCCTTATATCACAATTGCTGGTCAAACAGCTCCAGGCGATGGTGTCTGTGTGGCGGGTGAGTCTGTTTGGATTAATACACACGACGTAGTAATTCGTTTTATGCGTTTTAGAAGAGGAGAAACCAATGTTGGCCGTCGTGATGATTCAATCGGAGGAAACCCAATTGGTAATATCATGATTGACCACGTTTCAGCAAGCTGGGGCTTAGATGAAAATATGTCTATGTATCGTCACATGTACAATGATAGTACAGGTAAAATTGAAGATAAATTACCTACTGTTAACATTACGATTCAAAACTCAATTTTCTCTGAAGCACTAGATACTTGGAATCATGCTTTTGGAAGTACATTAGGTGGTGAAAACTGTACGTTTATGAGAAACCTTTGGGCAGATAATGCTGGCCGTAATCCATCAATCGGATGGTTTGGTATTTTCAATTTTGTAAACAACGTAATGTTCAACTGGGTACACCGTTCGACAGATGGTGGAGATTACCGTGCTATGTATAATATTATCAATAACTATTACAAGCCAGGCCCACTTACGCCAAAAGATTCGCCTATTGGGTATCGTATTTTAAAGCCTGAATCTGGTAGAAGTAAACTAGGTTACTTAACGTTCGGTCGTGCTTATGTTCATGGCAACATTATGGAAGGTAATGATCGAGTAACCAAGGATAACTGGGACGGCGGGGTGCAAGTAGAGAATTTTGCCGATGCAGATAAATATACAGCAGATATTAAATGGAATAGTCCATTGCCAATGCCTAAACTAACTATCTTACCTGCGACACAAGCACGTGATTATGTATTAGCCAACGCAGGAGCAACCCTTCCAATCAGAGACGCCGTAGATACTCGTGTGATTGAACAAGTTCGTACAGGAAAAATTAAGTATACAGAAGGTGTTAAATTACCAGAAACTCAATTTAAGCACCGTCGTTTACCAATTGATTCATACAAGCAAGGTATCATTACTGACATCAGTCAAGTTGGTGGATACCCAGCGTATAAAGGAGTAGCATACAAGGATTCGGATAACGATGGTATGTCAGATACTTGGGAGATAAAAAATGGATTAAATCCTAAAGATGCTTCTGACGCAGCTAAAGACAGAAACAAAGATGGTTATACAAACATTGAGGAATATTTAAATAGCGTGGTTGCTTTAAAAACGGTAAAACCATAATATTAAAAAAACTTTAAAAGTAAAAGGGAGATTGATGAATCAGTCTCCCTTTTACTTTTTTAAAATAATCCTATAAGAAATTACCCAAAAATACAGTATACAGATGATGTTTTTTCGCTTCTTACTAT
>NZ_JBWKYN010000336.1:0-1876 GCF_059423785.1 Arcicella sp. GW458-12-2-14-TSB2
CAAAACTTCGTTATGGCATCTAATTAATTGACGTTTTTATTTGTGTCAACATTTCTAATATTTATCAATGCAATTAGCGCACAAGCTAGTAGCTATTCATTTAAACTGATGAAAAAAATACTTCTTATTATACCGATTATAATGTTTTTGGCAGGTTGTAGCCCCACTTCACCTAAAAAAGGCAAAGAACAAAGTGATAACAAAGTGCTTTTACAAAGATTTTTAAGTAAAAGTAGATTTTTAGATAATGGTACGTCAGTAAGGGTTTTTTTAAGTATTGATATCGATAGAACATTTACGTTGGCAGAAGCAACCAAAGATTTTGCAATTGCCTATAATCTTTATCCAGATTATAATTCAAAACAAACAAGTTTGGGGAACGGTAATGTAGCTATTACTACCGAAAATGCTAGTCAGGAAGGAGGATTATTAACTGTTTGGTTTGATATTCCTAAACCCAAAGATTTACTAACAGGTTTGGCTCTTACTGAAATAAGAGATTTAAGGACAGGAAATAAAATCTTAAATGATTGTTTCCTCAGATTCCAATCGGGTAAATCAAGCGATTATTTTATGTTTTTCAGTAAAAACGGAAAAACACCCATTGCACGAAATTATTTCACGGTGCAAGACACCGTTATGTTAAAAAGCCTCTCAGGCAAAGAGCAAACGTTTAAAGTGTTTAAATATCGCTATGAATTTGAAGCGGCTATTTCGCCGATGTCGACTACGCCAAGAGCGGCTACAAAAAGCCTTTATGTAGATTCTTCTTTTACGGTGGTAACTAATCAGCCCATTACCCTAAAGAGTGATGCACTTTATTATTTTACGAGAGATACCACAGAATCTTATGGGATAGGGATGGTAGTAGCAGATAAGAGATTCCCGAAAATTACCCGTCCAGAGAAACTTGTAAGACCTTTGATTTATGTAAGTACAAATGCTGAAACAAGCGATTTGTATAATTCTAAAGACCCTAAGCGCTCATTAGATAATTATTGGCTCAATATCATGCAAGGAAACCAAGGAACGGCCAAAAGGACAATCAAGTCTTTCTATCAAAGAGTAGAACAAGCTAACAGGCTTTTTACAAGCTATAAAGAAGGCTGGAAAACTGATAAAGGAATGGTATATATCGTAATGGGCGACCCAACCAGAATTACACGGACTAAAGACAAAGAAGTATGGACATATACACGTAACAGCCAATATTCAGAAGTGAATTTTACTTTTACCAAAAGGTCTAATCAATTTGCAGAGGACCATTATGAACTTCAACGTTATGCCGAATACCAATCCATCTGGTTTCCAACAGTTGAACAATGGCGAAATGGCGATAAAATTTAAACATAAGAACACTTTGACGATTGTTCAATGTTAAAGTAATACAGTGTTTCAACTGAAATACTATTATGAACCCACCTAAGTTTGTTTCTTGGGTGGGTTTGTTATTTCTATCTCCCTGTTTATCCTATATTCTTTTAATTTACCCACCCTATTTTTCTTTTTTTTATTTATTCTTCCAGATATTAAGAGGAATAAATACGCTGCTTATATTTTATAATTATTAACAGTAATGATAGAAATTCATTTTCTAAATCATTTTTTTTAGCTTGCCATTATAGTTTCACTTTCCTAGAAAGGAATCTTGAAGAAGTACAATTTTCGAAAATATTAATAAAGCTATTTAATATCAAGAATAATGCAATTGTGAAAAGATGTCATCTAAATGGATGTTTTAAAAGAAATAGTTTATGTTTTATACAAAATCTAATGAATACCTTTTGTATAGTTGATTACTTTATTAAAGGTATTTTGAATAAAGGCAATGAATAAGTTTTGTTTTAAATAGAAAATAACAAATAATATTTTGAAT
>NZ_JBWKYN010000337.1:0-1816 GCF_059423785.1 Arcicella sp. GW458-12-2-14-TSB2
AGTGCTCGTTCGTATCATGGTAAATTCGATTTACAAGCATTAAACGACGGTACTTATTCTGTAGAAATTACGGATGGTACTGAAAAAATTACTCGTACAATCAATATTAACTCTGCTAAACCACAAGAGGTAACAAGAACTATTGTAGTTGAATAGGCTAACGATAAATCTTATACAAAGGGCGACTATCAAAAAATTGATAGTCGCCCTTTATTTTTAGGCTCTTTTAAAGAGAATCATCGTTCATTGAAGAGATTGCGTTATTTTAAATTCACGTTAATATTATCAGAAAGGATGTCAAGTTTGGGTTTTATGACTAGTTTTGTACAATACCTTATTATCAAAACACATTTCAAACTTTCTATCTCTATGAAAAATATCAACTTTGGTATTCTCCTATTGTTGCTTTCTTTGTTAAAATTCTCTACAGTGACTGCTCAAGTACAATTTGAAACCTTTTCGTCTTTTGACAAAGCGCTAGTAAAGGCTAAAAAAGACAAGAAACTCATCTTTGTGCAAATTGCTTCTCCAAGTTGTGTCCAATGTAATGATGTAGGTCAAAAAGGGCTTTCAAGTCCTGCTTTAAAAGAAAAATTTGACATTAATTTCATTTCACTTTCTATCAAATTTGACGATGAGATATACAAGCAAATCATCACTAAAACTAATTTGGGTAGCTTTTCGATGGGCTCATTGTTTTTAGATAATGATGGCTATGTTTTACAAAGACTAGGTTCGACATCATCTAGCCCAATTATGTATTTAGAAATTGCTGATAAAGCTATTGCACTATCAAAGAATAATACGCTTAAGGAACTAGATATGCAATACGCCAAAGGCGAAAGAAATAAAGATTTACTAAAAAAACTTATTCAAGAAAAAAGTGCTGTCAATTTTGAAACCTATCATTTGGTGGATGAGTACATCAATTTGAATAATATCAATGAACTTTCTACAATTGATAATGCCCGACTAATGATTGAACAGGGTTTGCCACTCAATGGAAAAGCAAGGAAAATATTGTATGCACTTTTTACAACTAAGACAATTGATAGCCTTTTCTTTACCTATTCTTTGGAACAAAGGATTAAAATTAATAGTAGAGTAATAATTTCTACTAGAAATATTGCGAAGAAAGATAAGGATAGAAATTTAGCGATGCAGCTAAGTAGCTTTATTACATCAACCTATGCAAAAGAGTATGAAAAGGGTAGGTTTTATGGACAGTCGTATTTAAATAACTTTTATAAGGATATTAAAGACACAACCAATTTTTTACAAAATGCACAAAGTTTTTGTGACTATACTTTAATGTCTTTATCTGTAGATACGTTGAAAAAAAGAGAAGAAAAAGAACGTAATACTATGTTTACACAAAGGAGACAATCACAAGGTGTTAATGGGATAACATCTTTTTCTTATACTTCACATTACTTAAAGTATGCGGAAGAGTTAAATAATATTTCATTCGATTTTTTTAAATACACCAATGATTTGGAAAAGTTAGTAAAAGCTTTAAAATGGTCGAAAAGAGCAATTGATATTTATGAAGCACTTAGTCCAGATGAAAGCATAAAACAAAACTCAAGCATGATGGATACCTATGCTTGTTTATTATATAGATTAGGGAAAAAGGATGAGGCGATAGAATGGGAGACAAAAGCAATTGATAATTTTAAAAAGCTAGGGTTTAATACCAGTAATTTAGAAAGTACCTTGAATAAAATTAAGACAGGAGTTTTGTAAAAGGCGCTTACACTTTCTTTTCTATTAGCGAGTGACTTAAGTCACTCGCTAATAGAAAAGAAAGTCTATT
>NZ_JBWKYN010000338.1:0-1813 GCF_059423785.1 Arcicella sp. GW458-12-2-14-TSB2
ATTTTATATTTAATATATGTATAGTATAAAATATTTTGTGGTTTTAGAAATAAATAAGAGAAAGGAATGAAATAGTAGTAGGTAGAAATAAAGCGAAAATTCGCTATTTTAGTTTTTTGTGGGAAATGTTCTAGTAAATAGTATTAGCTTTGTGGAAATTTTATAACAATGAGTGTGAACAGCGATAAAGTAAAAATAATATTCGGACTAAAAATCAGACAGTTGCGTCTTGATAAAAAACTCTCGTTAAGCGAAGTAGCCGAAAAATCCAAACTTTCGATTTCATACTTAAATGAAATTGAAAAAGGGAAGAAATATCCTAAAACTGAAAAAATAATGGCTTTGTCTGAAGCCTTAGCCATAGATTACGATTCGCTTGTTTCCTTAAAGCTAAGTAAGCAATTAGAACCCATTGCCGAGCTATTAAATTCTAATATTCTGACGGAGTTGCCCTTAGAGATTTTTGGTGTTGAACCATCTGACTTTATTGAGTTGATGTCTGAAGCTCCTGCTAAAATCAGTGCTTTTATCAGTACGATTGTAGAAATTGGGCGGAATTATGATATGAGTGTCGAGCAGTTTTACTTTTCAGTCTTGCGGTCATATCAAGAAATGTATGACAACTATTTTGAAGATTTAGAACAATCAGCCCAGCAGTTTAGGAAACTCTTTGAAATATCTGCTACTACCTCGCCCAATGAAAAACTCTTAGCCGAAATCCTTCAAAATTTCTATGGCTATCATATCGAAGAGTTTTCAAAAGAACAATATCCTGAATTAATCACGATTCGGTCTGTATTCAATCCAGCTACTTCAAAATTACTCATCAACAAAGATTTGAGTACCGAACAAAAAACCTTTACGTATGGGCGAGAAATAGGCTATCAATTTTTACAATTGAAAAAAAGGTCGAATGTTTCCTCTGTTATTGAAGTAGATTCTTTTGAAGAAGTACTTAATAATTTTAGAGCATCTTATTTCGCTGGAGCGATTTTGATTAACAAAGATATTTTGATTGATAGGCTGACGTACTTTTTTGCTTCGCCAAAATGGGACGAAAATATGTTGTTGAGCATCATGCGATTGTTTAATGTAACGCCTGAGATATTTATGCACAGGTTATCTAACTTGATGACGAGCCACTTTAAGATTAACAATCTTTTCTTCCTGCGTTTCAATAATCAAATAGATGATGATTTGTTCTATTTAACCAAAGAAATGCACCTTGCTAAACTCCATACCCCACATGGCACGGCACTACCCGAACATTATTGCAGGAGATGGATGGCGTTAACGATTTTAAAGGATTTAGAGAAAATACAAAAGGCAGAAGGCTATGATGCTGAAAAGGTATTATGCAAAGCCCAAGTCTCGGAATACATGGATACTGGCAATCACTATTTAGTCATCTGTTTGGCAAAGCCTTCGCCGCCAAATTTAAGGATGAATAGTAGCGTTACTTTAGGTTTTGCCATTGACGATACCCTAAAAGGGATGGCTCAATTTTTACAAGATTCAGCCTTAAAACATCGAAAAGTAAATGAAACTTGCGAAAGGTGCGGAGCAGTAGATTGTGCTGAAAGAATGAAGCCTCCGTACGTTTTGCAAAAAAGACAAGCCAGAGAAAAAATAAAAGAATCAATCGCAAAATTGAGTTAAGCCTAAGTATTGATGGATTGATTTCTTTGAAATGTACAAGGGTTATTGTGGTTTGTTGTACAAAACAAATAAAATTCTGATATTTTAATTATTTCAAAATTTTATTTTGAAATAAAATGATTTTAAAACCATTTTCACGTGTAAAAATAAGTTT
>NZ_JBWKYN010000339.1:0-1801 GCF_059423785.1 Arcicella sp. GW458-12-2-14-TSB2
AACTCATGTAGAGCATTAATAACTCAATCTCTTTGATGTTAGATATTATTTTAAAGAGAATTTGACCTATATTAATAAAATTTTGTAAAAAAATGAATAAAATTCCTAAGACATTAATTGTAGATGATGAGCATCTAAATAGAATATTGCTAGCTCGTTCATTACAATCATTTAATATACCTTACAGCGAAACTACTGATGGACAGGAGGCCTTGGAGTGGATAAAAAACTCAACTGAGAAGCAGTTGATTATATTATTAGATTTGAATATGCCAGTAATGGATGGATATGAATTTATGTTTCATTTAGAATCATATCCTGAAGAATTTTTGGATAAACAAATAGAGCTTATTATCGTATCAGCGGCTAGCCAAAGTAGTTTTGAAGAACTATGTGAATTAGCAGGAATAACGTTGAAAACGGCAGCTTACCTTGAAAAACCAGTTAGTAAAAATAGATTACAAGAAGCTCTCCTTCTTGCTACACAAAATTTCAGTACCCCTCTTTAATTATTATAGATGTTCTTCAATATAAAATAGGTGATTTATAGATTAAATAACCTACATTTTAAATATATGAAGTGATAATATCTTATTCAAAAACAATTATGATTAAAATTGTATTAATAGAGGATGATTTTTTGTTGGCTGATAATACAAAAACAATTTTAGAAATTAGCGGATTTAGCTGCTTTGTTGCTGAAGATGGGGAAACAGGTATCCAATTAATTGAAGCCTTTAAACCAGATATTGTTATTTGTGATATTATGCTTGGCGAGATGGATGGGTATGAGATTTTAAGAATTATTCGCTATGAAAAAGGGTTAGTCAATCTTCCATTTATTTTTTTATCAGCTAGAGCAGATTTATCTGACAAACGAAAAGGAATGAATTTAGGCGCTGATGATTTCATTACTAAACCTTTTACCACCAAAGATTTAATTGAAACTATCAATTCTAGGTTAAGAATTAGTTCTCTCAAAAAAGCTTCTGCTGATGTTGAAATTCGCAAAAATGCTACGGATATTTTTTTGAGTATCTCTAATCATGAATACCTTACGCCCTTAAATGGCATTGTAAACTTTACAGATTTAATGTCAGAAAGCATAGAAAACTCTAGTTTTCTGGATATTAATGAACTTCAAATTCTAATTGACGGCATCAGGCTTTCTGGCAAAAGGATGCTACGTATTACACGTAAGTTACTTTGGTATAACCAACTTATCTGTGGCATAAATCCTTGGAAAAATGCCTCGAAAGAAGAAGTAGATGTTATACAACTAGAAAACAAATTATTCCATCAACTCAAAAAAAGCAAATCCTCTGAATTTCATCTAATTACACATCATAATGCTTTGCCCCTTAAGGGCTATGACAGCATTTTTGTGGAAGATATTTTATCCGAACTTTATCAAAATATTATTCAATTTGCCAACGTAGATTATAGAATTTATTCTGAAATACTTTCAAATAGCTCATTCTTAACATTGACGCTTAAAAACCATTTTTTAGGAAGCTATCAAATGGATACTCAAGCGATAAAACCTTTCTATCAAGCCCATGTTACCAAAGACATGAATGGTACGGGTCTGGGCTTATACATCGTAAATGAATGGGTAAAAACGATCGGTGGACAATTAGAAGTAAAATGTACTAATAGTATTTTTGAAGTGAACCTTACTTTGCCCATTCGTATAGCCTAAAGGTATCATCTTATTTAAAATGTAAAACATGAGTCATCCCGAATTTTGGGCAAAATTTGTCCACAAGATATTGTGAATGGCTATTCTTATTCTGTAAAT
>NZ_JBWKYN010000340.1:0-1759 GCF_059423785.1 Arcicella sp. GW458-12-2-14-TSB2
AGTTCTATCCCTATCAGCACTCTGTTTTCTTTCAATACATCAAATACTTTATTTGTTACTTCTAAGTCAAATTCATACCCTCGCTTGGCGTAGTGAAAAACATTATGGAATACTTTCAAGTATTGTGTCTAACCAAAAAGGTTTCCAATCTTCGCTTTTTATGTTTTCAATTTGTTTTTTTATAATGATATAATTTGAACGATGCTCCGAATAAATTGTTGGTATAGCTTCTAAAAATATTGGTATATTCTCTTTCTTGTTCAATATTCTAATTATCGACGCTTGCAATATGGATTCAGCCTGAGGCATAAAAGCATCAGCATTTGATAGCAATTCGTTTATATAAGTTCTTATATCGGTTCTAACATCAAAATAGTTCTCGACATATTCTCTCCACATTGCATGAATATCTGAAGTATTTCCAGAAGGGCTTTCATCAAGCACAACTGAACAAAATTTCCTAAAGGTTGTTGAATCTCTATTGTTGTACATCGTTTCAACCAGTGCTTTATATTCTTCTACTTCATCGTCGCTTACATATCTAATTTCGTATAATCTTGCATACAAATTATCATTCATCTGTCTTATTGTTTTTAGTATCCCTAAATATTTTTATTCATAGCATTTGTTTAAAAATGCCAAGTATAGCATTTTTACTTCTTCTTTTTAAGGATAATTTGTTATTTCTTTAAGAAAATTCTCTTTAGTCTTTAATATCATTACTTTCTCGTTTTTAAATAAAAAACACTTATCTGATTGAATATATACTCGCTCCTCGAAGTCACCGACTTCGTGGGATAGATAAATGACAATCTCTGATTGTACAAGCCAGGTTTAAAAGCATTCAAACCCTAGCTTGGCGTAGTGTTTTTCACTACGTCGGTGTGTGTTGCCTTCTTAGAAGGCATCGGCTAGTAATGGAAGATTTAAAAACGATAAATGCTTCACATTTTTGCCATGTAACATTGCTTATCAATCTGACATAGTGAAAAACACTACGCTAAGGAGGCTATTACAAATCTTTTTTTTCAATTTTTAAACAACATGCTAAATCATATAAAAAAGTTTTATAGTCAAAGTCTTCAAGTCTTTTATTTTCAAGTAATTCTTTGATATTTTTCAAATATTCAGTTTCAATATATCTTATCCTCTGCTCTTTATCCATTGTTTTATAAGTATTGAAATCTAGTTTATATTCAAAACTAAGTTTAGCCCTCTCTTTTACTACCCTTGACTTACGAATAGGATGAAAAGAATCAAATTTTTCGGAAACGCATATTATTATAGTTGAAATATGACTGATTGAATTACCATAGTTTTTCTCGTAAAAAAAACTATTCAATTCATCTTCAAATTCAACTGTTCTAATATCAGTAATCTCATATGAAGATTCACTTGTAATAAAAAAAGTCATAGTATTTTATTTATCTAAAATATGTATTCCCTCGCTCCTCGAAGTCTCTGACTTCGTGATAAAGATAAACGACAATCTGTGATTGTCCAAGCCAGTTTTAAACGTATGCAAACACTCAGATTTGTAAAAAATATCAAGTAAGAGCCTAGTAACAAAGGATGCTCTTCATCTTATTATCCGTAACTTTTTCTAATTTCAGTTTAAAACTAAAATAATATCACCCTTCTCCAAGTGACACTTTGCTTGATACTTGAACTACCAAAGGGATAAAAATTGGCATAATATTTGTCGAAAAAAAGCAGTAGTATAATTTGTAAATTACTGAATATCTACACATTACAACAT
>NZ_JBWKYN010000341.1:0-1729 GCF_059423785.1 Arcicella sp. GW458-12-2-14-TSB2
TTTTATCTATTTTGTAGATTTATTATCTATATTATTAATCAATAATAAATATATTATCCATATTTATTAGTTTTGTTAGAGGTTTTTAGCAGTTTTAGTGTAATACCATTATCAAATTTTATTAAAACAGGCAGCACTACGTGTTCTGGACAATCATCATTCAATAAATTAATACAAAGCCATGGCAGAATCTGAAGATAAATTTTTAAACCCTATCAATAAAGATAAAGTAGCCGAAAATCCGGGGCTACTTCCTTATGCACATACCACGGGGAGTGCCGTTATCAAACCAGAGGATTTGGGCAAAACCAAAGGGAGGTCGGTACTGGCGATGCGTCAACAGACTGATAGACAGATGAATCAGTTGTACGAACAGATGGAGACACTCGCACGTCAGGCTAAACTATTAGCACAACGTAAAGAAATATCTGAACGTATTTATGATGCCGCTATCGGCTTTGAACCAATTATCAACGAAACCTATTATATGTACGAGAAAGAGAATGGTACAGATTTACTATCGTTGATAGCACCCAACGAATGGGGACGTTCTTTTAAATATAGTCGGTACTTGGCAAAGTGTTTATTGCTCGCCGACCACACGTGGGATGTACATTATAACGAAGAGCTTAACAAAGAATAATTGGAGCTTTGTAAATGAGTGATTAATTTTGGGTTCATTTACTTTAGAATAGCTTAAACATTTTAATATTATAATAATATGCAGTGGGAAACCCTTAAAGAATACAAAGAGATTTTATTTACTTTTCATGAAGGAATCGCCAAAATCTCAATCAATCGTCCGCAAGTGCATAATGCTTTTACGCCCTTGACGGTAAAAGAAATGATTGATGCCATGAATATTTGCCGTGATACAGAAGAAATTGGCGTAATTATTTTGACAGGTGAGGGTGGAAAAGCATTTTGTTCTGGTGGTGACCAATCTGTGCGTGGACACGGAGGGTATATCGGTGATGATACTGTACCAAGACTAAATGTGCTAGACTTACAAAAACAAATTCGCTCTATTCCTAAGCCAGTAGTGGCGATGGTAGCGGGCTGGGCTATCGGTGGCGGACACGTTTTGCACGTAGTGTGCGATTTGTCAATTGCGGCTGAGAATGCTCGTTTCGGACAAACAGGGCCAAATGTAGGTTCGTTTGATGGGGGTTTTGGAGCGTCGTATTTGGCAAGAGTAGTTGGTCAGAAGAAGGCACGTGAGATTTGGTTTTTATGCGACCAATACAATGCACAAGAAGCATTAGATATGGGTCTAGTTAACAAGGTTGTACCATTAGAGCAACTAGAAGAAACAACCGTAGCTTGGTGTAAGAAGATTTTAGAAAAAAGTCCATTAGCACTAAGAATGTTGAAATCATCATTCAATGCTGAACTAGACGGACAGGCAGGTATTCAAGAATTAGCAGGCAATGCCACACTGCTTTATTATCTTTCGGATGAGGCGAAAGAAGGTAAAAATGCCTTCTTAGAAAAACGCAAGCCAGACTTTAGTAAGTTTCCAAAGTTTCCCTGATAATAAATTCCGAAAGCCTCCTAAGCTTTCGGAATTTTTATTTAGTTTTGAACCGAAGGGTATAGGCTTTGATAATTAATTATAAAAAATACTCATGGCATGAGTGTAAGGTTAACCCTTTCTATTAGTGGGTGACTTAAGTCCTATTGATTACCCACATCTTTTAAAAAAGTTAAAATGAGGATGTGGTTATTG
>NZ_JBWKYN010000342.1:0-1716 GCF_059423785.1 Arcicella sp. GW458-12-2-14-TSB2
CTTATAACCATAAATCTTAGTATAACCTTCTATCATAAATTAGGCTCTTGAAATACACTATTTTCAAGAGCCTAATTTATGATAGATAGCTTGACAACCTCTATTTAGTTATATTCGTGACTTCAGTCTTATAAATAAACCTGTCTGAGGAAAAATACATGTACTTTCCATTAATCTCAATATTATTTGTTTTGGGAATTTCGGCGACTTTCTTTCCATCCTTATCAATTACAATGGTTATATCATTATTATTAATAAAAGTCCAATCTAGATATTTATCCGATATTTTATAGTAACTATTCTTTAAGTATTCGCCTTGTTTATTAAAATTATGGTCTAGCACAGTAATTGTAAATTCATCGTTATAAACATAATACTTTGTACTGTCTATCTCGTAAAGAGTTTTATATGTTGAAGCACTCGTTTGAATGTACACGCTATTTTTCACGAAACCATTCCATTCACGTAGCTCCTTTTTCTCCATCTCTTTACTCATAATCATTTCTCCATTTTCTAATGAGTATTTAGAAATAGCCCTTTTGTGCATGATTATAAGGGTATCCCTGTCAAAATAATAATTTTCAATAAGCCCTTTTTGTTCAAGCTGATTGATATATTTTATACTACCGTCATTATTAAATCTAGCAATAAAAGGTTTTTTTTGTTTCATTCTATAATAACCGCCTAATAGAGAATAACCCAAATTGAAAAGATAGAACGAATCTTTCTTATGAAATAAAATAGATTCACTACATTCTATATCTGTAGGGAAAAATGTCTCAGAAATTACATTTCCTTGATAGCTCATTCTCAAAAGCCTATCAACAGTGGCAATAACAAAACTGGTTGAATCTCGAAAAAAATTAGACGTCAAAAAGCAATTACCTTGATAATTAAAATCTGCACATTCACGTGCCACTTGAATATCATAGCTCCACCCTTTACCTGTTTTAACATTAATACTATTGATTTTATTATTCAAAAAAATCAATGAAGTATCTCGATAAATATACTTGCGAGAAAGCCCCTTTTTAAAAGATAAGTCATCTCGTTCCCAAACCATATTTCCAGTTAGTAAATCAATACCATAAAGTCCATCATTTTTCCTGAAAAGCTTATTCTTATAGGTAATACCTACATTGGCATCATAAAATGAAAAAAGCAAAGGATTATCTACTTCCCATAGTTCTTCGCCTGTTTCAGTATCAATTCCAAAATTTTTGTTTCTTAAAGACAACACAAGAAAATTGTTAGAAAAAGACAAGTCTTGGGTTTTTAAATTAATTTCTTTATACCATTTTAAGTCGTTTTTAATAGGATTAAATATCCCTAAAAAAACTTTATTAGTTTTTTCAATATTAGGTAATCCATTGAAAATTACTGAATAATGGTTTTTTAAAGAATCATATTTCATTCCTAAAATTTTATGACTGAATGAGTATTTTTCAGCCAAAATAGGTTCTTTATTATCTTTTATTCTGTAGCCAATAGTATCTATTTGGTTTTTAAATTGAATTATTTGTCCTTTTAATGAGCTTAATAAAAATGTGTATAGGAAAAGTAATAGGCAAACTTTTTTCATTGATTTTAAGTGTTTGTATGTGTATTATTTATTGATTATTCGAAAAATCATCTTATTTGATTTTATACAATATTAATACGATTCTGAATAGAAAATTAAAATTTAAGTAATAATAGTTTTACTCTTTACTGGTA
>NZ_JBWKYN010000343.1:0-1711 GCF_059423785.1 Arcicella sp. GW458-12-2-14-TSB2
ATACATTGTATTACTGGTCGAATTTTTTCAAAATCATACTTTTTATAATTAATTAAGAGTATTTTATCGTCTTGTGTGTAATTTTCTTTAATGATAGAATCATTAAAATTATCTTCAAATATTGAGTCTGATAAATTTATTTCAAACCCTGCGTTTTCTAATTGTGTAAAAGTACCCAAAGGAACATCCCAAATTTTAAGAACAAGCCAACATTCTTTATTATGCATCAAAAATTCGGTTATGTCTTTATATCTTTGAATTACTTGTTCAACCCTTTTTTTTCCTTTTTTTTTACCTCCCATTTGAAAAATAATTTTTAATTCAGTATTTGAAGAAAAATATTTGGCGTATTCTACGGTAAATTGTTCAATATTCATTATCTTATTCTTTAATTTTTTCGCCTTTGTTGGAGATAACCCTCACTTGGCGTAGTGTTTTTCACTACGTCAGCGTGTCAAGCAATGTTATATTGCAAAAATGCGACGCATTTTATAAGTTTTCAAGTTGCGGACTCTGCATACTTCTATAGTCCCACACCTGACCTAGTTTACGCCAAGCGTGAGTGTCTATAGCTTCTGTTTTAGAATAAAATTGTTGTTGTTTTTTAAATAATTATCTTTAGTCTTAAATACTATTACTTTCTCATTTTCGAATAAAACAAATTTATCTACAGGCTTAAAAGATGAATCCGTAATTCTAAACAAATCACCACAATAATGTAGTGATGCTCTATATTTATTGTTAATAATTGATGTTTTTAATTCATAAAGTTCACAGGTATAGATGCTTTCAACAATTTTATACTTACCTACTTTATCAATAATCAACCTTTTACTATTTAATAGATTGATTACCTCTAAATGTGTTTTACCTTCTTTATAGTTTTTAAAGTAATATAGACTTTCGTTATCAATAGCAAAACTTTCAATAGCAGAATCAATCATACTGAGCTGATTTTTAATTATATCAAACTCATATAACGTGAAATTTACCAATATGTATAAGTTATTTTTTTTTGTAACTATATTAGCTTCAACATATTCAACATCTTCTAAGTCAAATTTAGAAATAGCTACAATTTTAGAAGTTCTATTAGAAATATTGATACGGACTATCTTAAATACGTTCAATTTTCTATCTATTTCGATAGCGTAAACATTTTCCTTTGCTAAGTCCAATGAAATACCAACTATATCAACAGAATCATTTACCTCATAAAACACTTTATTCTGTTTATTTGTAATGTCAAATGTAAATAACCTTTTATAATTTATATATAATAATTTTTTTTCATCAACCACTGCTATTTGGTCATTTCCCAAGTCTTTAGCTATCAAATGACGACTTTTCGTTTTTAAATCCGTTTGAAATAATGATGCTGTAGAAGCATCATCTTCATCAGTCCACTCAGATGTTATGAGTCCATCTTGAATGATACACATCACATTACCCTTAATAGTCTGTGTTTTTTGCGAAAAAGCTTTGGTAAAAAGAGTTGCTAGAAAAAAGGTAATAATTAGTTTTTTCATATTAATTAAAGTTTTGATGAACCTTCGTTTGGCATAGTGTTTTTGACCAGTTACAAACTTTTCGCCTTTGTTGGAGTTATAAACTTATAGAATGTTTTCCTTTTTGCCATGTAACATTGCAGTACACACTGACGTAGTAAAAACACTACGCCAAGGGAGGGAAATAGAATACGCTTTTTTAG
>NZ_JBWKYN010000344.1:0-1709 GCF_059423785.1 Arcicella sp. GW458-12-2-14-TSB2
TTGTCGTAATTCACAAAATAAACAAGGAGGTTTTTATTGGGCAAGCCATCCACAAAATTCGGGATGACTCATGTTTCACTTAGGGGCTGACTTAAGTCAGCCCCTAAGTGAAAAAGACTTAAAAACTATAAGATCATAACAATCCTACAGTCTTTAAGTCTAATATCATTTAGTCCTACAATCCTAAATCCTAAAGTCTAACAGTCCTAAAGTCCAACATCCTAAAATCTTTAAGTCTTCAAGTCCTACAGTCTTCAAGTCCTACAGTCCTCTTTCAATGCCCACCACCACTCGTTGGTATTTCCAATCCTTCTTTTATTTTCTCAGATTTCATCAGCATGGTGGCGCCGCAAGCTAGTAATAAAAAGACACCTGCAAAAGTAATAGCCTTACCTGCATCATTATTTAAAAAGTGTTCTAATACATAGCCAAAAGTTAGGTTCTGGATAATCATAGGTATTACAATCATCATGTTGATAATTCCCATATATACCCCATAACGTTCTTTAGGAATCTCTGAAATTACCATTAAATAAGGTATTCCCATCATACTTGCCCATGCTATTCCAAAGCCTGTCATAGGGGCAAATAATAAATATTTGTTTTCAATATGGGGAAAGATGAGTAAGCCAACCCCTGCTATTAATAAACATATTGTGTGGACTGACTTTGGTGTGAATCTTTTAGCAAGCCCTACCAAAGCAAATGCCGATAGGAAAGTGGCAATATTATACCAACCGTTCACCAAGCCAGTCCAACCTACTGCCTCTTGATATAACTGTTTGTTATCGTTAGGGGTAGTATGCCAAACCGACTGTGCAATGCTTTTAGAAGCATTCTGCCAATAACAAAATAAAGCATACCATTGAAATAAATAAACTAGTGCCAATTGCCACATTATCTTTGGCATATCCTTAATAGCTTCAGCGATTTCAATAAAAGGAGAAAAGATGCCCCTGTTACTTTGTTTGATATGCGCTAATTCTTCAAGAGTTGGCGGAATTTCAGGCGTTTTAGCCATAGACCAAAGCACAGAGCTTATCGAGCAAACAGAACCCAGAAAGAATGAGCCAAATACCCAATAAGGAATACTGCCATGTTCGCCAGTAATGAATTTCTGAAAAATGAATAAAGATACATTGGCTAAGGTAATGCCAAGGCCAGTAAAAAAACTTTGAGAGAGAAATCCTGTAGCTTGCTGATCGGCGGGTAATTTATCAGCAATAAAAGCCCTATAGGGTTCCATTGCTGTATTATTTCCTGCATCAAGTATCCATAATAACCCCGCAGCCATCCATAATGAACTACTAAAGGGATAAATAAACAAAGCAATGCTACATAATAAAGCTCCTATTAAAAAATAGGGTTTGCGTCTTCCCCAACGTGGATGCCACGTTTTATCGCTCATTGCTCCGATAATTGGTTGGATTAAAAGACCCGTCATAGGTCCCGCTAAATTGAGAAGGGGTATTTCATCAGGACTAGCCCCTAGAAAATCATAAATGGGATTGATGGCACTTTGTTGCAAACCGAAACTGTATTGAATGCCAAAAAAACCGACATTCATGTTAATGATTTGAGAAAATGATAATCTTGGTTTGATAATGTTCATAAATTATGATTGATAAAAATGGTCAATATTACTTGCAATAATACTAATTAATTTAGAATAATTTATATTTTATCATGATGGAGTAACTAATTATTTC
>NZ_JBWKYN010000345.1:0-1627 GCF_059423785.1 Arcicella sp. GW458-12-2-14-TSB2
CTTTGTTTATTATTAATACAAATATAGAAATAAATGTTTCAAAAAACTAATATTTTGAAACAAATTATTGAAAATTTCTGAAACATTTTTGAAACAAATTATAATTTCGTGAACATCAAGGAATTAAGAATCCAGTTTGGTTTATCCCAACAAGAGCTTGCCGAAAAAGTAGGTATTCCCAGAGGTCGTATCAATGGTTGGGAACAACGGGGCTCTAAACCGAAGGTGGATGATCATAAAAAATTGGAAGATTTTTTCATCCATCTCTCCAAACAAAAGCTTACGGATATTCAAAAAGAGGAAGCCGAAATCATTGGTAATCTTGAGGGTCTGCTTGAGTCTGAGAATGTATATAAAACAAAATCTGGCAACGAGTTTGTTGATATTGGCAATGGGAAAATTCAAATGAATATCCCCTTGGTAGAACACTATGCCTATGCGGGATACCTAACGGGCTGGGGCGATTCTGTCTTTTTAGAAGAATTACCCAAGCATTCTATTATTGTAGATAAACATTATAGGGGTATCTACAGGGCTTTTCAGGTGCGGGGCGATAGCATGGACAACAATTCTAGGGATTCTATCTGTTCGGGGGATGTGGTAGTGGGCAGGAGTGTCGATAAAAAATACTGGAAGAATAAGTTTTACCTTCATAAATGGGAAGACTATGTCATCATCCATGAAGGGGGAATTTTGGTAAAACGAATCACTGACCATTGGGTAGAACAGGGTATTATTATATGTATGTCGCTGAATACGGATAAATCTACGTATCCTAACCTAGAATTACACCTTTCTGAGGTATATGAGATTTATAATGTAGTGGAGGTTTCCAGAAAACGAGGGTGATTATCATAGTAGGGACGTATTGCATACGTCCACGATGTATGTCCCCTATTGTTCTGCGACATGGCTGAATACAATTCAGCCCTACAATTAATACCACAAAGGGACGTATTGCATACGTCCACGATGTATGTCCCCTATCGTTCCTGCGATACGGCCGAATGAAATTCAGCCCTACGTGTTAGGAAATCCCATTAGAATAAATATTTTTTTCAAAAACACTTTGAAACACAAAGTACTTTATACTATCTTTGAGCAACGATTTATTACTTAACTACTTTACAATCATCATGACACAGACAAACGATTTAACAAAACCATCGATTCATCCAATTGCATTATGGAAATTAATGTCATTAGGAGCAGTAATCGCATTAGCACTGATTATCATTTTCTTGATTCCAACACCTCCTAACCATAGCTATCCAAAATATTGGATGGTACGCCCCCTCATCATCGTCCCCTTTGCTGGAGCAATGGGTGGTTTATGTTTTTATATATTAGATTTCCTTCGTATTCAGGGCGGTTGGAAAAAAATAGTAGCCAACGTCCTCAGCTTTTTTATTTGCTTGGTCGGACTATGGCTTGGTTTTGTTTTAGGATTAGACGGCACCCTCTGGGATTAATCCAACAGGAATTTATAACCAACATCAGCCTAAAAACCCTTAAAAAGGACATCCTTGTTATGCTAAGATAAATTAATTTTCTTCACAGGGATGAGCTAAAGGGGAAGTAAATGACGAAAAATCTAACACTTTTTACATGTACAAAATATTATTAC
>NZ_JBWKYN010000346.1:0-1589 GCF_059423785.1 Arcicella sp. GW458-12-2-14-TSB2
GAAAAACAGCTTTCAAAAAGTAAATCGTTAAATAAAAAAAATAAAAATTTACAAAAATAAGCCTTTCACAAATCTTCTGAGTAGAATCCTCTATAAAGGTAACAGCTTGGTTTTTAATGAGTTTTGTATGAAATTTGTATAGAAGTATTAAGATTTATACTTCTATCGGTCAAAGAATCATTAAAATTTTGTGAATATGGAAAGCGCATTTAATTCAATTTTACTTATATCAGGCCCACACGGCACTTATGAAGGAGTACCACCATTAGTAATGGCTGGATTTATAATCGTAGCTGCGGCATTAATATTTTTAGGTATTTATTTAAGCAGAAAACGTCGTGAATGGCTTCAACATTCAGTATTGACAAACGGCGAAGTAGTGGAAGTAAGCAAACGTTATGAACGCAGTGATAAATTAGGTCAAAGCCCAATTTTCTTCCCTGTTGTATCATTTATCGTAAACGGAAGACAATTCAAAATTGAAGCTGACAAAGGAATGTCTATGCTTAGCCAAGTTGGACAAACGATGCAAGTAAGATATAATCCAGAGAATCCTTATGATTCGGCTTTAGGAGAAAGAAGTATCCCAGGTTTGAATCCATCAGTATTCTTAATTCTTGGAATCGTTTTATTATGTACTAGCGCATTATTAATGTTTTAGTGTAGCACGAGTTTTCAACTCGTGAACTAAAGGCAAAAAAGCGGTCAGAAAACTAATTTCTGACCGCTTTTTTTAGTAGTACGAGTTTTCAACTCGTATATTATTTATTCACGAGTTGAAAACTCGTGCTACTAAATCTATTTGTTTGCAATATTTTGCAAACAAAAGTTACAATATCTCAACATTTTTATTCCTAAAACCTGATAGTAAATTGTCGGTAGGTGATAAACTCGTGATTAAATAGTCAAGAGCCGTAAAATCACATACCTTATAATTCTCTTCTCTGTTAATTTTTTCCTCTATCACACAAGTAACGATTTTTCTTGAAATACTCATCATTTTTTGTTTTAGTAACGATTCTTCATAGTGACGAATAGCCAATCCTAATTCTGGATTGATGCTGTTTGTACCCATGAAATATATATCAGCATGGATGTGCTCTAAATCCTGAACTGTCTTTGACCCAAGGGTTATTTGATAACGTTTGTAAAAAGAACCACCTAACAAAATTATCTCAACCTTAGGATGCTCTGCTAAGGCTGTAGCCAAATGAGGATTGTTGGTTACAACGGTAATCTCCATGTTTTTAGGAAGTTGCTCGGCAATGTAGAAATTGGTTGTTCCTCCGTCCATCAAAATGATTTTGTGGTTTTCAATCAATTTCATCGCTTTTTTAGCAATCGTTACAAATTCTGTATTGACAATCCCCAATCCTTTGCTCGCCTTGATAGATAGGTATGAATTAGCGATAGCACCCCCATGTACTTTCTTTAAAAGCCCTCTGTCTTCGAGTTCGATAATGTCACGACGAACGCTGTCGTAAGATACATTTAGTATTTGTCCTAAATCAACCAAAGTTACCTTTTTGTCTGTACTTAGCTTATCTAAAATTATTTGTTGACGTTCTTCTTTTAACATGATACCAAAT
>NZ_JBWKYN010000347.1:0-1572 GCF_059423785.1 Arcicella sp. GW458-12-2-14-TSB2
CAATAAAATAATTGAAGATTTGAGAATGTGTTAATATTATTAAATAGACCCAAATAAAACAATTGAAGATTTGAAATTGGGAAATATTATTTGATAAGTTCAAGTAATATAATTTCCCCATTTTCAAATCTTCAAATTCTCAAATCTTCAAATTAACTCCTATTTCCCCACACTAATCTTCCCCACAGGATTCATTTCCATGTAATCAACTACCAAACTAGCCATTGATTTCATCCCTAATACAAAGCCACCCTCGTCAATATAAAAATCAGGCGTATGGTGTGCCGGAGTCTGTGCTGGCGATTTTCCTTTAGGTGCTCCTCCTAAAAAGAAGAAAAAGCCCGGCACCTTTTGTTGATAGAAAGCAAAATCTTCAGCACCTGTAACGGCAGCAGTGATTGAAACGTTTTCTTTCCCTGCTACTCCATCCAAAGTAGGAATCATTTTCTCAGTCAAAGGAATATCATTATACGTAACAGGGCACATTCTAGTAATGCTTACTTCGGCTGTTGCACCCGCACTTTCTGCAATATTGGTGGCAATCTGTGAAATACGAGCATGAATCATATCTTGTACGCCAGTATCTAAGGCACGAATAGTACCGTTCATATTTACCTCCTCTGGAATAATATTACTTCTGACACCACCATTAATTTGCCCTACTGTAACTACCGCAGCCGATTCTGTCACAGGTGCATTTCTACTTACGATGGTTTGTAAACCCATAATCACTTGCGAAGCCGTCACAATTGGGTCAATACTTGACCAAGGGTAGGCACCGTGCGATTGCTTGCCTTTGATTTTGATTTTAAACCAGTCAGAACTAGCCATTGTACCGCCGGGACGATACTTTATTTTCCCGATTTCTGTTTGCGAATTAATATGTAACCCAAAAATGGCATCTACTTTAGGATTTTCTAACACGCCTTCTTTAATCATCAAAGCGGCTCCTCCCTCTTCGCCTTCTGGTGCTCCTTCTTCGGCAGGTTGGAAGATAAATTTTACTGTACCTTTTAATTCACTTTTCATCGAGGCTAAAATTTCTGCTGTTCCCATCAGAATAGCCACGTGTGTATCGTGCCCGCAAGCATGCATGATGCTTACTGGTTGTCCGTTATATTCGCCCGTAGCTTTTGAAGCAAAAGGAATATCTACTCTTTCCTTTACAGGTAAACCATCCATATCCGCACGTAAGGCTACTACTGGACCAGGTTTACCGCCCTTTAATACCCCTACTACTCCCGTTTTACCTACGCCTGTTTTTACTTCTATTCCTAAGGCACGTAAATGTGTTGCTACTTTTTCAGCCGTTTTAAATTCTCGGTTTCCTAATTCTGGATTTTGGTGAAAATCTCTTCTCCAAGTAACCACTTTAGCTTCTAGCGATTCTGCCTTTTGCGCAATTTTAGATTTTAAAGCAACTGCACCTTGCCCAAATGATGTTGATAAAGAAAATATCAACAACGCCATAGGCATAATTATCTTTTTCATATAATAATAGTTTGGTTTTAAGATGAAATGAATTTTAACTAAATCTACTATTTTAAAAACCATCTGCCAAATGTTTAATAC
>NZ_JBWKYN010000348.1:0-1546 GCF_059423785.1 Arcicella sp. GW458-12-2-14-TSB2
GTTAATAATGGTGATAAACGTGTAATATCCGGAAAATATCCTTTATCAACCTTAATTTTTTCTATTTTTAAAAATTTAATTTTTCCTTTAAAATTGAAAGTAGTAAGCATTAAGTCATTATTAAGTTTTTGCGCCAGCTTCAAAGGAAAAACATCGCTTTTGGCGGGAATACTCAAAAAACCTTTACTTAATTCAGCTTCAAAAATAACATGTTTATTGATGCTAACTTGTACTTTTTTTACACCATTTTTATCTTCAACCCATTCAAAATCAGCTTTTTCTTTTGGAATTCCCCAGTTGTTATATCCATTTAAAACACTTTCTTCTGAGGACACATAGATTTTACTAATTGAAAAAACTTTTGTCCAATCAAATGTAAACATTCCAGGAATAAATAATAATTCATAATATTTCCCAACATTTGAAGACTGGTAGTCTACCAACATGACTGTACCAAAGTAGCCTAGAAAACGTTTTTTTTGAAAATCTTCCATAAAACCATTCTCTACTACAAATTCCTTTGGAAACTTATAAATCAATGCATAAGCATTGCCAGTCAAATTCCACGGAGCGGGTTCAAGCCTGATTTCGCTATCATTTTGCATATCAAAGGTTTTCTACTATAAATAAGTAGCCAAATATGTTTGCATCTCTACCTGAACTTTAAGCGCTTCTTGAGCAGCCTTTTCTGCAAAATCTTCCCCAGATGAAGCATAAATAATGGCTCTAGACGAATTAACTAACAAACCACATTGTTTGTTCATACCAAATTTAGAAACTTCTTCTAAACTTCCTCCTTGTGCGCCTACGCCCGGTACTAGCAAAAAATGGTCAGGGACAATACTTCTGATTTTTTGAAGCATATCGGCTTTAGTAGCCCCTACTACGTACATTAATTGCTCAGAACTGCCCCATTCTTGAGATTTAGTAAGAACCTCCTCAAAAAGCTGTTTATCGTTGTTTAAAGTAAGATTCTGAAAGTCTTTGCTTCCTACATTTGAAGTAAGTGCTAGAAGAATTACCCATTTCCCATCAAAATCCAAAAAAGGCTTAACCGAGTCTTCACCCATGTAAGGTGCTACAGTTACTGAATCAAAATTCAATCCCGAAGATTTTTCATCAAAAAAAGCTCTGGCATACAAGCCCGAAGTATTGCCAATATCTCCTCTTTTAGCATCAGCAATAGTAAAACACTCTTTGGGAATATATGCTAATGTTTTTTGAAGACTTTCCCATCCTTTTGCACCAAAAGCTTCATAAAACGCAATGTTAGGTTTATAAGCAACCGCATATTGATGGGTTGCATCAATAATTTGTTTGTTAAACTCAAAAATAGGATCTTTTGTTTTTAATAAATGTTTGGGGATTTTCTGAATATCAGTATCCAAACCAATACATAGATAGGATTGCTTTTGTAAAATTTGCTCAAAAAGCTGCGACTTTGTCATTTATAAATGCTTAGTTTCTTTATAAAAAGTGCTAAGTTTAATTGGAGAAAAACTGCCTAATCAGAGGATTAAGCATCATTATATGAGCAATATTAATC
>NZ_JBWKYN010000349.1:0-1524 GCF_059423785.1 Arcicella sp. GW458-12-2-14-TSB2
GAAAAATGCCTGCAAAATTAATTTTGCAGGCATTTTTCTTTATTGCTTTGGTCTAAATTCTTTCATAAACTCTTGATTACAAACAAGGTAAGGCCCTTCAAGTAAATCAATACAATATGGAACGGCAGGAAAAACAGCATCCAAACATTGTCGAATAGCTTTAGGTTTGCCAGGCAGGTTGATGATTAATGATTTCCCTCTGATTCCAGCCGTTTGGCGTGACAAAATGGCTGTGGGAACATATTTCAGACTTTCCATCCTCATTAACTCCCCGAAGCCAGGCATTATCTTTTCACAAACAGCCTCGGTTGCTTCTGGGGTTACATCTCTTTTACTCGGTCCAGTTCCTCCTGTTGTTACTATCAAGCAACAATTGTGCGTGTCCGCCATTTCGATGAGCGTTTCAGAAATTAAAACCTGCTCATCTGGAATTACTTTGTAAACCGTTTCAAATGTGGAGACTAAATATTCTTTTAATGTTTCAACAACGGCTTTTCCGGGAATGTCCTCATAAATACCAGCACTTGCTCGGTCTGAAATATTAATTACCCCAATTTTAATAAGTTCTTGCATATATTTAAGCGATACTTGGTAAATGTTTTCTTTCAAATTTTTAAATATAACTTAAAATTCTTTGAGGACTAGTATTTGATGAGTTAATTTGTAAGATTCAGCGTTAGTGTTATGTCATTTAAACTTTACTCTTTATTCAAATGCTTTTATTCCAGTCTCAATTATCAAAAGGTACCGAAAACTTATTTTCTTTATTATTCCTTATTTTACTATTGGGGGCATTGTATATTGCCTTCAAGATTTTCAATAAGAATAGATAAAACAATTATGGCTTTTTTATCCCATCCCAGCAAGTGAAAAATGCCATTTCGAGGTCTGATGAAGTCATTAAAAACTCCCCTGATAAACGAAGTTTAATCAAAGAACTTGCACTTCCAGTAACCATAGCAATAAGTATTTTAGGAGGGATGTCTCTAACCACTTGTGTGAAAACAGCTTTTCTTAGAAAATCATAAATTGGTTGTTCTAATCTAACAATGTCTTCTTTTTGGAGCATACTAATGTACGGAGAATTCATAAATTGTTCTAAGAAATAGAACTCTTTAGGATTAGTATAATAGTAATTAATCATTTGCAGATAAAAACTACGGAAGCGATCTTTGAAAGGTTTTGAAGGATCATCATTTTTAAATATATTCTGAATCGATTTTTCACGTTTATAGACATAGAGTGCGCAAATGAGTTCGTCTTTACTTTTGAAATAATGATAAATTGTTCCTGCAGCTACATTTGCTTTTTTGGCTACTTCAGACATGGGTGAACTGTGGAATCCATGTTTTGATATTAATTCGAGGGTTGCTTGAAAAATGGCTTCTTTTTTGTCGAAATCTTTAACAGTATTCATAAAATAGTGGAAGGAAGGTAAAATGGGTTTTAAACTCAGTGTGTAAGTGATTAATTGAAATTAGGCTTTAAATATAGATTAAAATTAGGAATAATTAAGTATTTAAT
>NZ_JBWKYN010000350.1:0-1509 GCF_059423785.1 Arcicella sp. GW458-12-2-14-TSB2
CTAGTAGACAAATTTATAAATTATGACATTAGTAAAAAATATTAAAAAGTATTTTAAAAATAAATTAGGTAAAGGATAGCTCGGTTGTAGAGGAAATTATTTTTTCGTTCTTTTGTAATGAAACCCATTTAACTCTTGCTTTTATATTAGATAATTCGTTTTAACAAGACTATTTATTGAATACAAAAGCCTAAAATTGATAGCCTTATTTTTCACATAAACTCCATTTATTAAAACATGTCTTTTCATTCCCTAGAATCTTCTGAGATAGAAGTATTTGATAAAGAGTCCATCGTAGATAAGAAAAAAAATAGTTTAAGACGTAAAATATTACAAGACTTATACTTCAATGGGAATAAAACAATTGCTCAGTTAACTAAAGAGATTCATACCAGTGTCCCCTCTGTTACGGCATTACTCGAAGAATTGATGTCCGAACGTTGGATCATAGAAATCGGTCCAGCGGAAGCTCAGTTTGGAAGGAAACCCATTCTTTATACCTTAAATCCTAAGCAACGATATACTATTATCTTGGATATTGCTATTCATGGTTCTAAAGCAGCTATTATCAATTTGCAGAACCAAGTAGTATTTGAACAAGACATTCATTTTTGTTTAGAAGATAGCCCTGCTATCTTAGATAAAATCTGTACATCTATTGATACCATCTTATTAAAGTCTGACATTCAGCTACAGGAAATCATCGGCATTGGTATTTCTATGCCGGGATTGATTAATCCCAACAATGGCTATAATTATACTTATAGAAAAATAAACCCTGAAAACCAATCGCTAGTTGAGTGGCTCAAAAACAATTTTTCTATTCCTTTTTACCTTATTAATGATACTCAAGCCACTATTATTGGTGAAAACCAATTTGGACTATCTAAAGGAATGCAAAATGTGTTGTCTGTAAATATGGATTGGGGTGGGGTTGGATTGGGTATTGTATTAAATGGAAAGGTTTTTCAAGGTTCAAATGGTTTTGCTGGTGAATTAGGACATATACAAGTAAAGGAAAATGGCGAGTTGTGTTCGTGTGGAAAAGTTGGGTGTTTGGATACGCTCACCTCGGCAGCATCATTAATTCGTAGAGTAAAAGAATGTTTGAAAGAAGGAAAAGTTTCCAGACTTGCTAAAACCAATCTTGCTGATATTGATATAGAGTTGGTAATAGAGGTGGCTAATGGTGGCGATGCCTTGGCTATTGATTTACTACATGATATCGGGAAAGAAATGGGTAAGGGATTATCTATCGCTGTGCATTTATTTAATCCAGAAGCTATCGTCATCAATGGTATTCTAGCAAAGGCTGGGCGGTTTATCAGTAACCCAATAGAACAAGCTATTAATAAATATTGCTTAGTAGATTTCAAGAGTAATTTAAATATAGAGGTTTCTACTTTGGGTGAATCAGCACGTTTATTGGGTACTCAAGTTTATTTAATTGAAAACATCTTGATTGCCTAACCCTTAATAAGATAGCGATAGCACTACTATATATAGTAA
>NZ_JBWKYN010000351.1:0-1445 GCF_059423785.1 Arcicella sp. GW458-12-2-14-TSB2
CTCGTATGTTTGTTTGATAAAAATCATGTTGCAATAGATTAAATTCCGAAATTAGCTTTTGTGTGGTGAGAGGATATTTCTTTCTAAACAATCCATTTTGGATATGTACTCATCAAGGTATTCCCCATCACTCATTGCTAAGAGTCACAACAGCACCTTAAGCATCACCAGAATGGTGGTAAGCTTGTATAGGACGAGAAAAGACAATTTAATCTATCTAAGACCATGAGCAAAAAAGTAATCAGCAATCAAACTATTTTACGTCAATGTGTGGGAATTGACATCAGTAAGGACAGTTTTGTTGCTTGCATTAGTCACAAGACTTCAACCGATGAAATCATTGTAAAAAGTACTAAAAAAATCAGTAACACCCCTGCTGGCTTTAGTACCTTACAGGAATGGGTTACTAAGTTCACAAGCCCAATGTTTCCTTTGATATATGTAATGGAGGCTACAGGTGTGTATTATGAACCTCTTGCATTCGATTTACTAGAAAGAGGGCAATCTGTGAGTGTTCAATTAGCAAAGAATGTCAAGTTCTTTATGCAAAGTCATAATATTAAGTCAAAAACAGATGATATTGATGCTCAGGCTATCGCTCAAATGGGACTGGAAAGAAAACTTAAGCTATGGCAACCAGGAAGTACTCGAATGAGAGTATTAAAACATCTGTGCCGTGAAAGAACAATGCTCCAAGCAGAACAGACTACTGTTAAAAATCAATCTCATGCTTGGAAATATACCTATAAACCTGAGAAAAGCATCTTAAAAAGATTAGAAAACAGATTAAGCTTTATAAAAGAGCAAATTCAAGAGATTGAACAAGAAATTCAAAGTATCGTTAAAAATGATCAAGAGTTAGCTCAACGTGTGGCTAATGTTTGTACCATTAAAGGAGTAGGTTTGCTCTCAGCTATCGTTATCATTGCAGAAACTAATGGATTTGCCTTATTTAATAATAAAGCTCAGCTCATCAGTTATGCGGGATATGATGTGGTAAGAAAACAATCAGGAAACAGTGAAGCTAAAACGAGAATCTCTAAAAAAGGAAATAAAAATATTAGAAAAGCTCTCTATTTTCCTGCTACAAGTGCTTGTAGGTTTAACCCCAAAATGAAACAAACTTATGAAAACATTACTCAGAGAACAGCTATAAAGATGAAAGGGAATGTCGCTGTTCAAAGAAAGATGCTTGTATTGATTTATACCATATACAAGAACAATATACCTTATGATGAAAATTACCAATATGACAAAGAACGTAATGATACTCAAAAAAATAAGGCAGAGTCAATCATAAATTGCCCTGCCTAAAGTGCATGGAAATGAATTCCTGCTTCTGATTGTGCAATTTATAAAAAATATTTAATCTTAAGAATAGGTTTTTAACACAGCACCTTGATGAAAGAAAAGTAACCGCGCGGCGGACCGCAAAAGAAAATCAA
>NZ_JBWKYN010000352.1:0-1441 GCF_059423785.1 Arcicella sp. GW458-12-2-14-TSB2
GTTCATATCTATAACAATACCCTTTTTCAAAAAAAACTATTATTGGTTCATATGGATTTGGGAGTGTAAAAAAGAGCTTTGGAAATTCCTCTTTATGTAATTCAAAGTTTAAATAGTGAATAAGAATAGACTTATAAGATGATTTTAAGATTTTACCATATGATTCATTATCTAAATCCCATTCATTATTAATCATATTTGCAAAGTCAAGTTTTCTGACTTGATTTATTTCAACTCCTTTCAGCTTCTCTATTTCAACAACCCAAATAACATTTCGCCTTATATGTTCTAAGTAAAGCAACAGAAAGTTGATAATATTGTTATTCCCATTTGATTCTGGACCAGGATATTTAGATTTTATTTTCTCTACCCTTTCCAAAGCTCTTATAAAATTATCATTTAATTCGTTTTTCATGACTCTTCCAATTTTACAATTTCAACATTCCTTTACCACAATCAAATACCCCACTCATTATCAAATACTTACCTTAAAGAACATACCCTCTTTTATTATCTTCTTCAAGCCAAGGAGGTAATTCCTTATGCTCAGCATAAAAGGCATTTATTTTATCTAGATATTCGTCATCTGTTGATACTAAATAAGGTGTTTCTTGATATATTTTTTTTGAATGAAAATCACTATATATGTATGATTCATAAGGGTTTATCTCTACATATCTGCCATCTACTTTACTGATTTGTACTCCTCGTTCTAATATTCTTATGAAGAAATGGTATGGATTCATAGAATATAACTCCCTTACAAAAGTATTTTCACAAAACATCTCCCAAGTTAAATACCTATATATCATTGAAAGACCTAATATTCCCGGCCAAAATTTTTTATCTTTAATTTCCTCGCTGATTATATGACTTATTTTTTCAAGTATATCTTCAGGAATGAGTCTGGTAATTGTACCCGGTGTATGTCCTTCGTCATGAAGTATGTGATTGATTTTAACATTTATTTCATATATTCTTCTAAAACCTTCAAAAAGAAGTAATCTTTCAGAAATATTAAATTTTTCTGGAGTTATCGGGTTAATACTATTAATTCTCTTAAAAATCTCAGGGTTCGTTTTAAATTTCATTCTAATATATTGAGTATTTCACCAACGTGTAAATCTAATGTTGAACAATTATTATCAAATGTAATTGTGGTTTCTAAGTTAGTAACATTTTAGTAAAAACTCCCTTGATGCGAAGTAAACGGTTAGAAAACATTGCAGATAAAAATAAGTCGAGCGTGACGCTCTTAATCGTTTGGAGTCGTAGGATAACATACGAGGAGACGGAGTAGCTTATAATTGAACGTTTTTAATTGTGTATATAACAATTATTATTTTAATAAATAATAATCCAATTTTTCGTTAGAAAAGGCAGTCAATCCTAATTCCTGTTTCATTTACAAGATTTTTAATGTATTCAATATTATTTAGAC
>NZ_JBWKYN010000353.1:0-1424 GCF_059423785.1 Arcicella sp. GW458-12-2-14-TSB2
TGTGCTTGCCTAAAATAGGTTGCCCTTCAATGGCAACATTTTATGGCAAAATTAAATTTGAAAACTGGTAAAAGTACAAATTACAAGATTCGTCAAAGTCGTACTTTCAGTGAGTCGTTCAAACGAGAGAAAGTCGAAGACATTCTCAACAAAAGGATTAGTATTAGCGAATTTTGTAAATTGTGGAGTATAAGTAGTACTAGCATTTATCGCTGGATTTACCAATATTCTCCCAATCACAAAAAAGGAACCAAAATGGTTGTTCAACAAGAATCTGAAGCAGCTAAAACTCTGGAGTTACTTAAGCGAGTAGCTGAATTAGAGCGCATTCTCGGGCAAAAACAGATGGAGATAGATTATCAATCTAAACTCATTGAAATAGCCTCGAAGCAATTAGACATCGACCTAAAAAAAAGTTTCAAGCCAACACATTAGAGTACTTTCGTCGAAATATTACTCAACATTCTTACCAGATGAAGCATCTGTATGCACTTTGTGGTATTTCTAAACAAGGACATTATCAAATGCTCCACAGAATCGAAGAATGGAAGGTAAAAGAGAGTCTTTATGTGGGCTTGATTCTCCAAATTAGGGAGATTCACCCTGCTATGGGACTTAGAACCATGTATGACTATTATCAACCAGAAGGAATCGGAAGAGATGCCTTTATCAGTATTGGAATCTATTATGGCTTTAGGGTAAAAGCCTATAGAAACCTCTGTAGGACTACATTTTCAAGTCCTCACAGTCGTTATAAAAACCTTTTGGTTGACAAAGTACTCAACAATATTAATCAGCTTTGGACGAGTGACTTAACCTATTTTAAAGTCCATGATAAGTTCTACTATATCGTCTTAATTCTGGATGTGTATTCTCGCTTTATCGTTGGATACTCCGTTTCAGACAATATGAGAGCAGAAAATAATATCATCGCTTTAAAAATGGCTTTAAAGACCCGAAAACAAAAAAAGTTTCAGGACGAACTCATCCATCATTCTGACAGAGGTAGCCAGTACATCAGTGAAACATATGTTAAACTCTTGAAAGAAGCTGAAATTGATATTAGTATGTGTAATGAGGTTTATGAAAATGTGCGGGGACGCCCAGTCATATTGAAAGAGTGAATGGAACGATTAAAAATCAGTATCTCATTTATCGAAATATTACAAATTATGATGAATTGAGAACTGAGCTTGAAAGGACAATTTACTCTTATAACCATGAAAGACCACATTCAGCCCTGATGGGACTAACACCTTTTGCGTTTGAACAGTACATCAAAGAACTAGACAATGAAAACAAACCTAATTTACCGATTTGGACTTGTGATTATTCAAAAAATATCAACCCAAATCAAACTATATTACAATTTTAAGTACTTTAACTTTCACAAAACTCAGGGCAACCTATTTTAGGCAAGCACA
>NZ_JBWKYN010000354.1:0-1380 GCF_059423785.1 Arcicella sp. GW458-12-2-14-TSB2
TAATAATCCACAAGACCAAAAAGATTTATTATCGGAAGAAATAAATCTAATAAACCCCGATTTAATAATAACTTTTGGGGGAAAGAGTTTATTTCAATTGACTGATTTAAAGACTCTTAAATTAACCCGTAATATTAATTTGAACATCAAGAAATTTAATGATAGAATACCAATCCTACCGATGGTTCATCTTTCTAATCGAGTAAAATATCATGATAAACTTAAGTTTTTTTCAGAGAATGATGTAAACCTTGAAAAAAATGACTATGGTAAAGCATACTATGACATTATTGATAATTATCTAAAAACTTTGTGATATTTCGGGGGTTAAACACATTTTGCACCTTTTACTCATAGCATGACTTATAAGTTACTTTGAAAATAAAAGATATAATATCAGTCATGCCATGAGTGTATCAAATCTACGATAACAGTACCCTAACTGTTCCAATCCAAAGAACTTAAAACCCTCAATAAAACGAAATCTCAAAAGCATTGAGAGAATCTAATATTTATTAGTTCAAATCAGACAGACATTTGATACAAAAAATAACCACACTTATAAAGCAATTTGGTAAATTCGCCAAATTATAAACCATTACCTATGAGCAGTATCCTGAAATTCAATTGGAATTATTTTATCATCGCATTTTTGTTATTTGTAGTCGAAGTACTTATTGCTTTGTATGTTCATGATCAATTCATCCGTCCTTATTTTGGTGACTTTTTAGTTGTAATCCTAATTTATTGTTTTGTAAAGTCCTTTCTGGATACTCCTGTTTTTAAAACAGCCATAGCAGTTTTGGTTTTTTCTTTTACATTAGAGGTTTTGCAATACTTTGATATTGTTACTAAACTTGGATTAGGACATTCAAAATTTGCCAGAACTGTTATAGGAACATCGTTTGAATGGATTGACTTAATTGCTTATACGCTTGGCATTGCTTTTGTGATTTATGTAGAGAATAGGTTTTCAACAAGTAATTCAAGAAAGAGCGAAACACTTAGGTGATTTTTTAAGCATCTTCATCATGACTAATGATTTTTGACATCATTAGCCTCTCGCTGTTCCAAGCCTTAGAGATTCGAACAATAAATAAATTGTAGTCTCAGACTACAAAACAAACTTAATAGCGATTACGCCAAATAATTCCTACTCAAAATACGACTCCTTCGGAATCAAACAATTTTGAGGAAGCTTCTTGTCTGTCTATAAACATTTTAATCCTTCGGATTTTTTATTTACTTGCACATGCAATATCTCTTCTATGTGTAAAACTAAACAATTTGATAAATGAAATTATTTTTACAAATCAGCAATAAAACAGTAGTTTTTCTTCTATTTTTCACGGTATGGACTGACATGATTTTACCCAAACA
>NZ_JBWKYN010000355.1:0-1301 GCF_059423785.1 Arcicella sp. GW458-12-2-14-TSB2
CGATTTACAGAATAAGAATAGCCATTCACAATATCTTGTGGACAAATTTTGCCCAAAATTCGGGATGACTCATGTTTCAATACTCAATTTATCTCTTTATTTAATCGTTTTCTTCTCAACACCTTCATTAGTAATAATGACAGGCTTGATAAGTCCATTTTCATCAAAAAACATTTTATCGATACAAGTAACACGTGCATTTCCATCAGTCTCTGTCAAAGGTCTTCTATGATAGACAATGTACCAATCGTCTGTTTTAGGATTTTTAATCACAGAGTGGTGCCCAGCACCTCTAGCAATTTTAGGGTCTTGTTGTAAAATTTTACCAATTCGTTTAAAAGGGCCAAAAGGAGAATCGGCAATGGCATAAGCTACACAGTAGTCAGGGCCAGTCCAGCCACCCTCAGACCACATAAAGTAATACTTACCATTCTTTTTAAACATAAAAGGTCCTTCGACATAGTTTTCAGGAGTGATTTCCTTGAAAATACTGCCATCAGAATAGGGGATAAAGCCAGTAAAGTCTTTTTTCAAATGAGCAATATTACAATGCTTCCAGCCACCATAAATCAAATAGTATTCGTTGTTATCTTTAAAAATGAACTGGTCGATAGGTTGTGCACCATTATGAAACTTATCAATTAAAGGTTTTTTGAGGTAGTCTTTAAAAGGCCCCGAAGGCTTGTCGGCAACGGCTATTCCAATACCACCATATTCTTTGTCGCTCTGAATGTCATTCGCCCCAAAAAATAGATAGTATTTTCCTTCTTTTTTAATAATCGAAGGAGCCCAAATGGCTCTTTTAGCCCATTTCACATTAGTAGTATCCAATATCTTTGAATGCTTCGTCCAAGTCACTAAATCTTTGGAGGAAAAGGCATCAAAAAATACTTGTTTTTCATAAGGGGCTGAATAAGTCGGATAAATCCAATAGGTTTTATCAAATATTATTCCTTCTGGGTCGGCATACCAACCTTTGAAAACAGGATTACCTGCGGTAATGGATTGAGAAAAAAGCGTTTGCTGTACAAACGTAAAAAGGATAATCAATAAAATTAGTTTTCGCATAAATAATTGGCTCAATATTTGTTGTAGTTTATTATGATATTTAATTTCTTATTTGAATATTACTTAAATAAGAAATATCTTTTCCTAACTGCTTATTTTCTTGTATTAAACCAAGAATTGACTGAAAAAAGGCTCTGAAAGAAGCCGAAAAATATTTAATTATAATAAAATCTCACCTCGATTCGCTCAAAGAGCTGAATTTTAGAAAAATCTTATACCATTTTACTTTAAAA
>NZ_JBWKYN010000356.1:0-1297 GCF_059423785.1 Arcicella sp. GW458-12-2-14-TSB2
GCAACAATTAGTATATATAATTAAAAATTTTTCATAGTTAAATAGGTTTAGAGGTAAGATGGAAAGGGCGTTTCTTTTAGAGGCGCCACTTTTTAAAAAGCTAAGTTTTTTGTGAGGTTGAATAAGGAGTTGAAAAAATTTAGTTTATTGATTTGAATAGTTATTTTTCATAGTTAAATAGGTTTAGAGGTAAGACGGGAAAGGGCGTTTCTTTTAGAGACGCCTCTTTTTAAAAAATAATTAGAGAATCGAGGTAGTGAGTGAGATTGAGTAGTATTCTACTAATTTTTTACATTTAAAGTGCAGTTATTTTTCATAGTTAAATAGGTTTAGAGGTAAGACAATAAAGGATATAGCCATTGGTCATGTCCTTTTTTTATTTAAAAAGCCCTTTGTAGATGATACAAAGGGCTTTCTTATTTACATGTTGTTTCTGAAGCTTAAGTTTATCCCAAACGCTTACGAATAGCTTCATAAAGAATCACTCCTGTAGCTACGGATACATTTAAAGAACCCACACGCCCTACTAAAGGAATCGTAGCCAATTCATCTACAGAGCGCATTAAATCATCTGAAATACCGTCTTCCTCAGACCCCATGATGATGGCTGTAGGAACGGAAAAATCAATGTCATAAATATTTTTTGATACTTTTTCAGAACAAGCCACTACTTGAATACCAGAATTTTGTAAATACCTTACGGTGTGAAATAAATTTTCTTCTCTGCAAACAGGTAAAAAGTTTAATGCACCAGATGATGTTTTCATCGCATCAGCATTAATCTGAGCAGCACCTTTTGTTGGAATAACGATAGCATGCACCCCAGTACATTCGGCAGTACGAGCAATCGCCCCGAAGTTTCTTACATCTGTAATTCTATCTAATACTAAAATTAAGGGTACTTCACCTTTCTCATACACATCTGCTACTATATTTTCAAGTTTAGCATAATTAATAGCAGAGACAAAGGCAATAACGCCTTGGTGATTTTTACGCGTAATTCTATCTAGTTTTTCACTTGGTACTTTTTGAACAGGAATTCCTTTCAAACGCGCAAACTCTAATACTTCTAAACTGCCTAATTCTCTTTGGACCAATAGTTTGTCAATTTCCTTCCCAGAACGAATCGTTTCTAAAACTGATTGAATACCAAATACTATATCTTTATTTTCAGGTTTTGCTTGGTTGAAATATTTGAAGGGCTTTTTTTGTCCATCTGAATGGTTTTCCATTGTTGTTGTATTTAATTGATTATTAATTCTTATCGAACGATAGTTTCTCTTATTTTTTGTAAAGT
>NZ_JBWKYN010000357.1:0-1286 GCF_059423785.1 Arcicella sp. GW458-12-2-14-TSB2
TTATTAAGATTCATGAAATAATCGTTCTTTGAAATTTGGGTAAAACTCATTAAATTTTCGTCAAAATTCATATTTATGCGACTTATTGTTACTTTAAGCGATAGCCAAGAGCAAGAATTACAAGATTTAGTCACTCATCATCCCAAAGCCTATATTCGAGAAAAAGCTGCTGCTATCTTAAAAATAGCTCAAGGGCAGTCTGGAGTCGATGTTGCCCAAAATGGTCTTTTACGTAAACGTCGTAAAAACACTGTTTATGACTGGGTTCATCGTTATCAGGCTGAGGGTATTTCAGGTTTATTAGTTAAAAAAGGGCGAGGATTAAAACCTTCTTTTTTCCCCTGAGCAAGAAAGTGTTGCTTGCTTACAAACCCAAATGATTGTTGGACAAAGTCCCCAAGGCTATGGTTTTGAGCAAAGCCGTTGGAGTTTAAAGCATTTGCTTTGTATTTGCACTCATTTAAAGATAAAAAGTAAGTCTTGCTTATGGAACTGGCTCAAGAAATGGAAAATTTCTTATAAAAGAGGCAGACTCTATGTCCACAGCCCAGATGCTGATTATCAAGCTAAACTTGCTTATATCAAAACAAGCCTTGAAACAGCCGATATTGACAATTCAGTATTTATATGTATTGACCAATTGACGATTTATGCTCATCCTAGTGTGAGTTGTGCGTATGCAAAACAACAACCATTAGCTAAACAAGGATGGCAACATAATAAAACTATGCGTATTATGGGTGGTTTAAACATACTTACTGGCAAAGTCGACTACTTCATACGCAATAAGATAAGTGTTGCCACCATCTATTGTTTTTATCAAGAATTGGTCAATACATATCCCGATAAGCAAATTTATATCATACTTGACAACTGGCCTATGCACTATCATCCTGACATATTAGCAGCTTTACAAGCACAAGATTGCCCATTCAAATTGCATGTTCCTGCTTCTTGGAATCACTTAAAGCCTGCTAAAAAGTACAATAACAAAAACTTGCCAATAAAACTATTACCCTTACCAACCTATGCCTCATGGTTGAATGTTATCGAAAAACTTTGGAGGAAGCTTAAACAAGAACTCTTGCACATGCACCCTTTTAAAGACCAATTCCAACAACTCAAACAACAAGTAAAAATGTGGCTTGATAAATATAATAGCCCTCAAAATCATGATGAATTGAGAAGCTATGTCGGATTAATGAAAGACGATAACTTTCTTGGAAATATTTGTAATGAAATTTACTCAAAAAATCAAAGAACGTTTATTTTATGAAAGCTAATAA
>NZ_JBWKYN010000358.1:0-1215 GCF_059423785.1 Arcicella sp. GW458-12-2-14-TSB2
CACTACATCAAGGTAAAAAAAAAGTGCTGAAAATTCAGCACTTTTTTTTTACCTTGAAATATTAATTGGTAACTAAGAAGACTACTTACTCAAAATCCCAGCAAGTCTTAATAAATCTGTATTGATAACTTTCTTCATCGTGATAGTATCATGGAAAGCTGTATAAACCAATTGATCGTTTACGATACCTGCCATTTCGTTTTTATGACCTGCTAAAAGCCCTTCTAAAGCACCCAATCCTAAACGACTAGCCAAGATTCTGTCAGCAGCACTTGGGCTTCCTCCTCTTTGGATATGACCAAGGTTTGTTACACGAATATCAACAGGAATATCAATTGTTTTCTTGATTCGGTCTGCAATAACTGCTGCATTACCTTCTTCGTCTCCTTCTGCTACAATGACGATTGATGATGTTTTTTTCTTATTAAAGCCTGCTTTCAATGTTTCAACTACATCTTCAACAGTTTGTCTTTCTTCAGGAATTAAGATTGATTCTGCACCACCCGAAATACCCGACTGAATAGCAATATAGCCAGAGTCACGTCCCATTACTTCAATAAAGAATACTCTATCATGCGAATCTGCCGTATCTCTGATTTTATCAATTGCATCTAAGGCTGTATTTACCGCTGTATCATAACCTACTGTAAAATCTGTTCCGAAAAGGTCGTTATCTATGGTTCCTGGTACACCAACTGTTGGAATTTGGAATTCATTAAAGAAAATTTCAGCACCCGTAAAAGTTCCGTTTCCTCCAATAGCTACTAAACCTTCAATGCCATGTGATTTCAACTGTTCGTAGCCTTTTTTTCTACCTTCTGGAGTCATAAACTCTTTACTTCTCGCAGATTTCAAAATCGTTCCACCACGCTGAATAATATTACTTACAGATTGAGAATTAAGCGGAATAATGTCTCCCTTAATCATTCCGTTATATCCACGAATTATTCCAAAAATTTCGACTCCATGATGTAGCCCTCCTCTAACGACTGCTCTAATCGAAGCGTTCATACCCGGTGCATCACCTCCTGAAGTAAATACTGCAATTCTTTTCATGCTGGTAAAGATTGTATTTTAGTAAAGTTGGTTAATAGTAGTTATTTAGTTTACAGAAATAACAAATATCATTATTTCCATAAGCAAAACCTCACAAATTTATTGTTTAAAAGTGATGTTTCTAATATTTTTTCAAAAAATTACAGTTTAATAAAACAT
>NZ_JBWKYN010000359.1:0-1213 GCF_059423785.1 Arcicella sp. GW458-12-2-14-TSB2
TTTTAAAAGATGATAATTAAAGTAATAACTAAGGTGGTGTATCGGAATATCTAAAGATTCCGAAAGCTTATTAATCGTAAAGCTATCATCTAAATAAGGCTTTTCTTGAATAAAATATTCTTGAATCATTGTCTCTATTTCTGATACCCTAGCTTCTTCTAATTTAAACGATGGTTTTATTTGATCTTCTACTTTGTTATTTACAATGATTTGTGGTCTAAATGTAAAAGCAGTATTGGTTTCAGGTTCTGCCAGTAAGCCATAGAGCATTCTAGGAAATAAGAATACTGAAATATTTAAACACAAGAAAAGGGCATTAGAAATATTCATAAATACGATAGCTCCATCATAATTCAGTTTAACCTGATGGTCGAAAGTATTGAGAACTAGAGAAACTACAGATAATGTAATGGTTAATGTAGCACCAATCAATGAAAAAGTCCACAGCCAATTATAGGTAGTGGGATAATCAGTTTTTGTCTGTGGATTATCTCTAAAATATTTATAAAGCATCACCAACTCTGCAAAAGAAACGGCTAAACTAAAGAGGGGTCTAAATGTAAAATGAAATGTGGGAGTTGTAAAGTACGTAACGGGGTGTCTGAATATATTATTTTGATCCTCTATAAGAAGATAAGCTAATCTAAGTTTGTTATCGAATGATGTCAATAAATAAGGCATTACATCAAACACATAAAGTACTGCTGGTAGTATTAAAATATAGTCCCATTTTTTAAATGTTATTTTCTTAGTAAGCATAGATCTAACATACAGATAAGAAATAGGTCTGAACAAATATACTAAAGGAGCAGTAGTGGCATAGAGAAAAGCAACAATACTAGGATTTCCATTATTTAAAAGGTTATAATGCAATAGCGCATAAATACCCGAAATAAGGAAATAGGATGATAAGAAAATATTAGATTTATTTTTACTTTTTAGATAGGGAAAGGTTATTAATGCAATGATAATACCAATCGCAGAGAGGCTTTTGCATATTTCATTCATTAAGTAATCGAGATTATGCATATTAAATTATTAGAAATCCTGTTAGATTAAAAAGAATCCTTGCTGAAAATAAAGAATAACAGAAATAAATTATGACTTTCCCTAAGTAATATGCTAAATTATTGCAATTGGTAATATAATACAAAAAAATTTGTATTATTTCAACTTAAATATAAACACTTGAGTAAAAAACACTACTATAGAT
>NZ_JBWKYN010000360.1:0-1162 GCF_059423785.1 Arcicella sp. GW458-12-2-14-TSB2
GTTAATTTGTCTTTCAATAATGTACAAAAAATTAAATCGACATTTTTAGCCAATCAGGTGGTTTGATTCCTCACTACAAAGTTGACTTATTTTAACATACTACAAGCAAGATATTCAGTAAAAATACTATTTCTATCTGCTTTTAGGATTTTAGTCTCCCAAAATAGAAAAAACATTTAATATGAAAATATACAAAACCAAACAAGGAATTATCGTAGAATCGGCAGGTAAGTTTTATTTATCCGCTGAAAACAATTGGGATGTTTATGTAAATCGTGATGATTTATATGAACAAGTCAGCAAGGAAATCACCACACTTTCAAGCATTGAATGGGCTGGGAATGACATCCTTGCCCCTATCAGTCAACAAGAAATTTGGGCATCAGGCGTAACCTATATGCGTAGCCGTGAAGCCAGAATTGAAGAATCTAAAGATGCGGGTGGTGGAGATTTTTATGCCCGTGTATATGATGCAGAACGCCCAGAGATTTTCTTTAAATCATCAGCAAGCCGTTGTGTAGGTACAAACGATTTTGTCCGCATCCGTAAAGATTCAGCATGGAATATTCCTGAGCCAGAATTGACTCTCTTTGCTACTTCTAGTGGAAAAATTGTAGGTTATACAGCAGGGAACGATATGAGTTCAAGAGATATTGAGGGCGAGAATCCTTTGTATTTACCGCAAGCTAAAAGTTATGATAAGGCAGCCGCCATTGGGCCATGTTTGTATGTAACTGATGGAGAAATTAGCCCAGATACGTTGATTTCGCTAGAGATTTTGAGAGATAATATTTCTCAATTTCAGGGAAGTATTGCGATTAATCGTATGAAACGCCAGCACAATGAATTGATTTCATTCTTATTCAGAGAGATGTCTTTCCCACACGGAGCTTATTTAATGACAGGAACAGGCGTAGTGCCACCGAATGAATTTTCGTTAGCCATTGGTGATGTCATAAATATTTCTATCGAAGGTATTGGAACCTTGACTAATACTGTAGAGCAGAAGGCGTAAGAACCCTATACATTTTTCCCCATCATATTATCTTTAATAGAGATATTAGGATGGGGAAAATCAAGATTATATATTATTTTTTTAGACCCATAAAATATTTATTCCTTATAATTTGTGATTAAAATTTATCTCTAGTAATCCTACAAG
>NZ_JBWKYN010000361.1:0-1142 GCF_059423785.1 Arcicella sp. GW458-12-2-14-TSB2
ATGGGAAGAAAAGAAGTTGGGAGATATTGGAGAAGTGGTTACAGGAAAAACACCAAGTACTAAAGATTTAGATTTATGGGATGGGAATATACAATTTGTTACACCGACAGATATAAACGAAAGTAAATATCAATATTTAACTGAACGAACAATAAAAAAAACTGAAAAGTTGAAAATTTTACCGACAAAGAGCATAATGTTTACCTGTATAGCTTCAATTGGAAAGATGAGTTTATCATTGAAGCCTTGTGTAACAAATCAACAAATAAATTCTATTATTCCTAATTTGGCTTTTAATAATGAATTTGTATTCTATGCTATTGCAAACATTTCAGAATTCATAAAATCTACACAGAGTTCATCTACTATGCCAATTATTAACAAAACAGAGTTTTCAAAATTTATAATTTCAGTTCCTTCTTTAGAATTACAAACCAAAATTGCTAATTTTCTTTCCTCAATAGACGAAAAAATCCAAACCGAAAAACAAATCTTAGAACTGCTTGAAAAGCAAAAAAAATACCTGTTACAGCAAATGTTTATTTAAAAAAGGCTATCGGCAAGAAAATTTATTTTTTCTTGCCGATAATGGCAAACATTAAACAAAAAGATTTTGTAATAAAAACTTTTTCTGTTCTTCTAACTTTTTCAAAAGTTGGGTTTCAATATCAATCTTAGTATGAATTGATGCAAGGAAATTGGCGACTCTATTCTGTTCTTCTATATTTGGGACAAAAACTTTTAGTGATTTAACTATTTCAGCAGACAAATTTCCTTGACCTCCTTGCAAGTAGGTTTTTAAGATGCTTTCTTTTTGCAGTATCAAATAATTCATTAAAAAAATATTGTTTATACTTGTTCGCATACATAAAACTGCTTGATTGATTGCTCCATTAATTTTTGAAATGCCCACTTCTCCACTTGTTGCACCATATAATGCATAAATCAAATCTCCAATTTTTACCATTTTTGCGGAAGAGTTTTTTAAGCCTTCTTCTGAAAGGTATTGTTCTGTTCTGTCAGAATTAATTTCTCCAGATTTGATAAAAGGAATATCACCATTAAAGTAGTCTTTATTAGCAGTTAAAGGTGTGCCTCCAGAGAAAAAAACTCCTAAATCTCCTAACTTTTTCACTTCCCAA
>NZ_JBWKYN010000362.1:0-1121 GCF_059423785.1 Arcicella sp. GW458-12-2-14-TSB2
TCTATTAACTTTTTTTCAATAAAATTCGTAGATATTAAAGGATAGGCACGATTTTTATTACTTAATAAGTTAGGTAAATAATTCTTTGAAGTTGAGTATTTATAATTAATTCCATTTATATCTGTCGATGTCAATAAATTAGTTGAATTTAACAGAGTTGGATAAGTGCTTGGGTCTTTCGAAAAGGCGGATTCCTTTATCAAGCATAATGTTAATGCGAGGAGGGCTGGACTTATCCTAATAGTAGCTTTGTTTTTCATGATTGGATACATACTATACAAAATTACTTAATTTTGATGATTGATTCATGAAAAAAAGAATACAAAGTTAATTTCAAATATATTTTACAGATGAAATACCTAATTGTTGGTCTCGGAAATATTGGACCAGAATATTTGCTTACAAGACATAATGTTGGTTTTATGGTGTTAGATAAGCTTGCGGCGAGTGTAGATGCGAAATTTTCAATGGAGCGATTGGCCTATCACACCGAAATAAAACACAAAGGGAAACAAATTCATTTAATAAAGCCCACCACCTATATGAATTTAAGTGGGAAGGCAGTTAATTATTGGATGAAGGAGTTGAAAATTGAAAAAGAGAATATATTAATCATCACGGATGATATCGCTTTACCTTACGGCAAACTAAGAACAAAAAGTAAAGGTTCGCACGGAGGACACAACGGATTGAGAAATATTGAGGAGGTATTGGGTAGTTCACAATACGGTCGTGTAAGGTTTGGCGTTGGAGATGATTTTGGTAAAGGAAGACAAGTAGAATATGTTTTAGGAAAATTTGATGGAAGTCAGTTTGCTGAATTGCCAGAGCATCTCGATCGTGCCATAGACATTATTTTTAGTTTTTGTTTACAGGGAATAGACAAGACGATGAACTCGTTCAATCAGTAGTTGTATTATTCTAATATTTTGAAAATAAATTAAAATAATTTACAACAAAATATTTGCAATGTTTTTATTATGCATGCAGAATAATATTCTGATTATTTTTACTTTTGTTTTGCTATTAAGTGTTTTTTGATTGATTTTTAGGTAGTTACTACTAAAATTTGTGCAAGGAATAGGCAATGATATTTGTATATTTATATAATATTGCACAAC
>NZ_JBWKYN010000363.1:0-1116 GCF_059423785.1 Arcicella sp. GW458-12-2-14-TSB2
TTAATTATTTGATGATATTCTGTAATTAAAGGCATTTGTACATAGAAAAGTAAAAGTTTTTATTTTTTTTATACAATTTGTTGGTTTTCTAAATATTTTATTATCTTTGTGTGCAATTGTGTCATTATGACACAAGATTTTCAAAAGCTCAACGAACATTAATAGATGAAAGAAGTATCTGACAGCCAGCTTTGGAATGAGTTTCTAAATGGAAGTGATTCTGCGTTAGAGACAATTTATAGCCAATACGTTAATGTATTGTATAATTATGGTCGTCAGTTTACAAGTGATAGCGATTTGGTAAGAGATGCGGTCCAAGAATTATTTTGTGATTTGATTCAAAGCCGTGAGCGATTAGGGGATACTAATTCTATTAAATTTTATTTATTGGCGAGTTTACGTAACAAACTAGTACGTAAAGTAAAACATGAAGATAGATTCTCGAGCTTGAATAATTTTGGAGGAGATTTTCAGATTGATTTTGCCGCTGATGCTGATATATTAAAAGAACTATGTCTTGACCAATCGGGACAACTTTTACAAGAGGCTTTTAATAAATTGCCCGTAAAACAAAGAGAAGCTATTTTGTTGTATTTCTATGAAGATGTGAGTTATGAAGAAATAGCAAAAATCATGGAAATGACTAAAGTGAAATCAGCAAGAGCATTAATCTATAGAGCTTTGGATTCACTACAAGAGATTTTTAATGTTGGAGAAAAATATTCGTATCCTTGGGAATATCCTTTGGTGGGTTAAGAATATTTTTAAAAATTATATTTAGTTTATATCCAAAAAGCAATATTTCCTTTCGAAAGTCCTTACTTTTCTTGTCTTGACACAAGAAAAGTAACAAAAGAAAGTCAAGAAATTCCAAACTCGCTATCGCTCAAACAGTGGAATTTCACTAAATGCTGACGCCTAGATAGGATAAAACTTTAAGTAATAAATCTTTTCGAAATTTAAACATACTCTAATTATAAAATCATAAAAAAAGCGGACGAAATTAGTTTTTCAACCGCTTTTTTGATTGATGGACACCGAATTCCTACTGTTTGAGCGGAGCGAGTTTAGGAATTCTTGATTTTTTTGTTACTTTTTGCATCAAGGCAAAAAGTA
>NZ_JBWKYN010000364.1:0-1019 GCF_059423785.1 Arcicella sp. GW458-12-2-14-TSB2
TCTTCAATAATTTTAACGATTATTTTTTCGTCAAAATTAAAATTTATTGTTTTTATTCTATTTTTTCTATGTGTTTTCTTTCTTTTCTTCATCTAAATTATTCCAGATGAAATCCCGAATAAATTTTGTTCGTCCAGACCAAGTGAATCAAGTTCCTCTTAAGTAATCACTAGTTCTTTGGATACAGTTAAAATTTGCGGATAAAATATTCTAACTTTTGGCATTTGATTATTGATTAGGAAGGGTGTTCATTAGCTTTTCTATTATTATGTCATTCTATTAAATGCTATTTTTTCAATCTCAAAAGAATCAACCATTCCAATAGATGAAGCAACATTTCTTGCCTCAACCCAGAATTGTGCCACAAAAGCATCAAGGTCATCGACCTCTATTCATTCTCCATCCCAAAGCCGTACCGAATTCGTGTACGAATCAATTTCCACATATTCTCCTATTTTTGTCATTTTATTTAATTATAGTTTTAACCTTATTATAAGGTAAGTTATTTATAGTATCGCTTGAAAAGGTTTGATGAAAGCTATCTTCTTGATATTTATCTCCTAAAACTTGCCTTTGAATTGTATCACGCTGAGCTAAAATATAATAAATCGATTCATACTTCTTTTGTGTTGGGCTAATCCCTATTTTGTGAGTATGATTAGCCTCTGAGATGCACCCTTGAATAATTCTGACTAGAAAAATGAAGGCTACAATTGCTGCGGTAAAATGGACGAATACTTTACTGATTTTCTTCATTTTCTTTCCGATTGTTTAATTGGTTAACGTTTAATAAAAATATGTGGTAAATTATGCTTTGAATAACTTTCCCAGTTCACACTGTTCCTTACAGTTATAAACTCATTCCATTGATTGATGAATTTATTTTGTTCAGCTTTGCAATCAGGATAATTGTACATCTTCATTAGTTCACGGAAAATATTAAAATTATTCATGTCAAAATAAAACGATGCTAAAGTATCAACACTGGCTTTTCCATCTTTAATCATTGGTATTTTCAC
>NZ_JBWKYN010000365.1:0-1017 GCF_059423785.1 Arcicella sp. GW458-12-2-14-TSB2
TTTGAGCATGATAATAGAAAATTATACCTTAATTTGTACAATTATTTCTTGACAAAAAACCATTAACTATATTAACTTATAAATTTAACAATGAATTCAGCACTTTTAGGTGAGTTTGTCGGTACGGCAGTATTAATTTTTTTAGGAAATGGTGTTGTCGCTACTGTATTATTAAAAGGCTCAAAAGGCGAGAACAGTGGTTGGATAGTCATCACGGCAGGTTGGGCATTTGCAGTAACAATGGGCATTTTTGTTTCTACTAAGTTTGGTAGTCCAGCAGCCCACTTGAATCCAGCTGTTACAATTGCCGAAGCTGTAAAGTCTGGCGATTGGTCTAATGCTTTTGGCTTCATCGTTGCCCAAATTTTAGGCGCCTCTCTTGGTGCTACTTTGGTCTGGCTACAATACTTACCTCATTGGGCTATTACTGAAGACAAAGGCTTGAAATTAGCCTGTTTCAGTACAGCCCCAGCTATTAGAAGTGCCTTCCCCAATTTTCTCGCAGAATTGCTTGCTACAGCAGTAGCCATTGTTGCCTTGGGCTCATTTGGCACTATTGAAACAGGCTTAGGGCCTTTTGTCGTAGGTATTTTGGTTTGGTCAGTCGGACTTTCTTTAGGAGGGGCAACGGGTTATGCCATCAACCCTGCAAGAGATTTAGGTCCTCGCATAGCTCATGCTATTTTACCCATTGCCGGCAAGGGTTCTTCCGATTGGTCATATGCTTGGGTACCTATTGCTGGGCCTATTGCTGGGGCGATAATAGGGGCATTAATTTTAAATTGTATAAAATAAATTTTGCTTATTTATGGTTGTTATTTAATGTGTGGCTTAATTTATGCTATCAATTATTGGAGATTATTTTCTTATAGTAATTCGGTGAAAGATAAAATATTGATTATTAGCTAGAAGATATTCCTATCAACATTTTATATTTTTATATCATTGGTCTTTTGTTTCATGTAAGATTGATAAAAAATCATTATCTTACTGTAATAATTTTCCAATCGCCATACT
>NZ_JBWKYN010000366.1:0-940 GCF_059423785.1 Arcicella sp. GW458-12-2-14-TSB2
CTTAAGTCCCTCGCTAGAGATAAGATATTGATTATTAGTTATTTATATACTTGTGGGTAATCAGTAGGACTTAAGTCCCTCGCTAGTGATAAAAATATGATAATCAAGCACTTATTGATATGTGGATAATTATTAAGGTTTAAGTCTTTCGCTAGATACAATATTCTATCATTCCTTTCAAAGTATCCATTTCATCTTTAAAAGAATATTTCCCATGATGTATTTCCTGATTTTTAATATAGTTTCTTACCCTTTTTAAATGTTCAATACTCGGACTAACCGAAAATGCTCCATAGCCTTCTTGCCATTCAAATACCCCTTGAACAAAACCATTTTCATTAATCCATTTCGATGACTCACCTTTTAGATATTTACTGATAGTTGCAATGTCTTGTGTAGATTTTACATTAACTAAACAATGCATATGATCTTCAACGCCATTAATCATATCCACATAAATATCCTGTTGTCTTCCATTTTCAAGGATGTGTTTGCATAACATTGTTCGATAATTTTTATAAAGCAAGGGTTCTCGTTTCTTTACTGTCCAGATGAGGTGAACCCAAATATTGATGTAGCTACGGTATGTATTCATTAGTGTATATGCTATTTTCATTAAGTATTAATAAAAATAATAAATTCTAGCTATCAATTTTGAAAGGGAGTCAATTAATTTTTTAAAATAATATTTCATAATTCAATTTTCAGACCAAGCGTATGTCGCCCAACATGATAAAGCGAGCGAGCTTTCAATCCTTATCCCTAGCGAGGAACTTAAGTCCTACTGATTACCTACATCTTTTAAAAAGTTGAAATGGAAATGTTATTATTGATTAAATTAGGTTAAATGTACATAAATAGTCTTTAAAACCAAGCGTTGAAGCCCTTATCTCTAGCGAGGGACTTAAGTCCCTCGCTAGAGATAAGGATTGATTATCAA
>NZ_JBWKYN010000367.1:0-938 GCF_059423785.1 Arcicella sp. GW458-12-2-14-TSB2
ATTTCATAGTAAAAACAGCAATTATTTGCAATTTTTGCAAATAATTGCTCAAAATCATGCAAGAAGTGTTAGGTTTTTCTGGAGGGAAGATGTACTGATAGATGCATTCTTTCTGTAACCATGCAGTTATCTAACGTAAAAAGGGCAAGATTAAAAATCAAACTTTTTAATCTTGCCCTATATTTATTGAAGTTTAGAGGTTTCAGCAATGTCTTTTATTAAAGCTTTGCTATTAATTCATCGAAATAAAACGATCAGCTGTAGCTGGCTCTGGTGATACTGTACCTACATTTACAGTCTTAACAATTTTAGTAGCACCGTCGGTAATTTCAAAGCTATATTTACCATCTTCCAATTCGCTTAAATCAAATTTACCACGATAGGTAGTTCCTTTTTTACCAACATACTCGTTAGCTAACACTTCTCCTTTTTCATTTTTCAAAGAGATTGACAAATTTTTACCTTCAAGCTTTTCAATCAATATATTCATTTGTAATGTATTAATTGTTTGATACATCCCTACTGCAAAGGTTTTCTGAGTATTAGTAGCTTCGTTTTTGTCTGTTGCATTAGCAAAGAATGACAATACTGAACATAAAGCAATGGCGAAAGTTTTTACTATTGATTTCATTTTTTTTGTTGTTTAGAAATTAAAAGTTCCTATTTATTTAAATTAAATTTTCCGAGATTAATCTTTCCGATTATGCTAATAGTATTAACAGAACTGTGCCAAAAAACATAAAACACTAATTATCAGGCACTTGCATTTTAATACTCTTTAGAAAGGTGTTCGGTTTTAGTACACAACTGTTCGGTTTAAGGACAGATTAGCGCAATTCATATTTATCCCTAACGAGGGAATTATTAAGATTCATGAAATAATCGTTCTTTGAAATTTGGGTAAAACTCATTAAATTTTCGTCAAAATTCATATTTAT
>NZ_JBWKYN010000368.1:0-902 GCF_059423785.1 Arcicella sp. GW458-12-2-14-TSB2
CAAGTTAGATTTTCGTAATGGTAAAGAAACAGATGCAGATTGGTTGAACCAAAAAGGTATAGATGTTTCTGTTAATGATTTGCATTTAATGGATTTAGGCTATTACAAACTAACTCATTTTACAAGCATTGTTCAAAAAGGTGGCTTCTTTATTAGTAGATATAAAATAGGGACAAGTCTTTTTAATAAAAATATTCAAGGAAAATATGTAGCAATAGAATGGGCTGATATTTTCAATCAAATAAAAGGAGATAATTTTGATAGAGAGGTGTATTTAGGTGGTTCGAAAGATAAACTTAAAGTACGTTTGCACTTACAAAAAATACCAGAAGAGATTGCTCAAAAACGTCTAAAGAAGTATGAAAGTAAAGAGAAAAACCAGTCAAAAAATAGAAGAACTCCCTATCGAAACTCTGATTTCAAAAAAGAATTAGCTCATTATAATGTTTTCATTACAAATGCACCCCATGAACTCCTAAAAACAAGTCAAATATACCCTTTTTACAGGCTTAGATGGCAAATAGAGTTACTTTTTAAAATATGGAAAAGTATTTTTGAAATTAATAAAATAGGTAAAATGAGTATTGCTCGGTTTGAATGTTATCTCTATGGAAAGCTAATTGCCATTCTATTGAGTGGATATATTCAAAGCCTTTTTAATGATTTTATTGGAGAACAAATAGACTTTGAACTTAGCGAATGGAAAGCTTATAAAATTGTAAAAAAAACTTAAAAGTATTTTGGAATCATCTCCAAAAACGAATGATAGGACTAAAAAAATGGTTAAAAAGTATTTTTGAAGAATTATGGATGAGAGCTAAAAAAGAGAAAAAAAAGACCGGAATTAAACAATACAAACCTTACACTAAAGACATTATTAACTCATAGCCTGACGGCTATGG
>NZ_JBWKYN010000369.1:0-879 GCF_059423785.1 Arcicella sp. GW458-12-2-14-TSB2
TGATTAGCTTCGTACAGGACATAATCTAACAAACTGGATAAAGATAAAATGGCATCACTATTACGTTTGTCTTCAGTAACAGAAAGGCTGTAAATATTATTGAGGGTATTCGTTAAAAAATGCGGATTGATTTGAGATCTTAAATAGTCAATTTCTACTTGTTTTTTATAAGCGTAGTTTTTGATGATGGAACGAATGAGTTTAATGAAAAATGCTGCTAGAGTAGTAGAAAATGTTTGAAGAATAGAGAAAACGATAGTGTTATAATTAAATACCTCCCAAAAGTTGTAATAAATTTTGCGTAAATGATCAAGATTTATATTAATTCCTTTTAGTAAATCGTAACGAAAAATTAATTGTATTCTGATATAACAAAGAATTGCCCAAATAAATGTAAATATTATTGAACATAGAATTGTAATAAAAAGCTTATACTTATTTTTATTATTCCATGATGGAAATACTAAAGATACTGTAATGTAAAACAAGGTTATATCAAGAATTATAAAATAGGAAATAGTAATGAAATTATAAATAATTCCTGTTCCTGGAATTATTTCACTTTCCCATAAAACTATAAACATTATTCCCCAAAAAATACAATGCAATAAAATTCTTCTCTTAATAGATATCCCCTCAATAGGGTAAATTTTTAAAAACAATTCGGTGATTTTTTCCATATTAATTAATAGGTTTAATCTTTTACATTAGCTCTAATTGTAATTTAACAACATATACATTTTCTTGATTTTTTATCTGAAGAGAATGAGTGTTTGGAAAAAGAGTTGACAACCGTTTTTTCACATTGGTTAGACCTATACCTCCAAAAGTCTTTTTATTGTTATTGGCAATGAGATTTGACTTGCTATTTTGTACCTC
>NZ_JBWKYN010000370.1:0-868 GCF_059423785.1 Arcicella sp. GW458-12-2-14-TSB2
AGCTAATTTTATCAATAACCACATCCTCATTTTAACTTTTTTAAAAGATGTGGGTAATCAATAGGACTTAAGTCACCGGCTAATAGAAAAGAATAGTTGCAAGTGAGATTGATTCCCATTTTCAAATCTTCAAATCACCAAATTTTCAAATCAAACAACTATACTTTTCTCCCCAAATAAACAGAATAATCTGTCAGTCTAGATTCATACTCGCTATTCATCAAAGGTGATGTTAGCATAAAATCAGCCGTAGCACGGTTGCAAGCCATCGGGATATTCCAAACTACTCCGAGGCGAAGTAATGCTTTAATATCAGGGTCGTGCGGTTGCGACGACATAGGATCCCAGAAGAAAATAATCAAATCTACTACACCTTCGGCCACCAAAGCCCCAATTTGTTGGTCACCACCCAGAGGCCCACTCAATAGTTTAGCGACAGGTCGGTCGATAGATTCCTCCACCAGTCTGCCCGTAGTGCCTGTAGCATATAATTCATGTCTTGATAATACGCCTCTGTTATAATATACCCATTCAATCAATTCAGCTTTTTTATTATCGTGTGCAATCAGGGCTATTCTTTTGCGAGGTTTTAATGTTCTAATATTCGACATTATCGTTAGATTGTTTTACTTAGTTAAGTGTTTAGGAATTCCAGTAACAAAAGTAATGTTTTTAGTCTATTTACAATAGCAATGTATAAGACTACAATGGGTATGTCTGGTGAAGGGATTAATCTCTAAGCCATTTTTTAGTCTTCATATTCCCACACTTATGCATACAAAACCATCTTTTTGTATACATATCTGTATAATCATGTATATAAAATGGCCTTTTTGTATACATATCTGTATAATCATGTATATAAAAC
>NZ_JBWKYN010000371.1:0-867 GCF_059423785.1 Arcicella sp. GW458-12-2-14-TSB2
CTATTAGGGGGTGACTTAAGTCACCCCCTAATAGAAAGAAAGGATTTTGAAAATTATATTATCAATACTATTCCCCTGCTGATTCTTGATATTTAGCTCTTTCAAAAATATATACGTCAAGAATAGCTTTTGGGCGAGCTAAGTACTCTCTTAGATAAGTTTTATAGCCAGACTGTACATCTTGTGCCGCAAAGGCTACAGCATCAACTCCTAGGTGATTAGCTAAAAATAATGCTCTAGCATTATGGGTAGGCTGAGATATAATCGTGAATTTACGTTGACTAAATACTTCTTTGCAACGAATGATAGAATCGTAAGTACGAAAGCCTGCATAATCAAGTATTAACACATTTTCTGGAACACCTAAACGCATCAAAGACTTTTTCATGTCGTTTGGTTCGTTATAGAAAATAGAATCGTGATTACCACTTAAAATCAAAAACTTCACTTTCCCTTCTTTATACAAACGGGCTGCAGCTTCCATTCTATATTTATAGAATAAATTTGCTTTGCCACCTTGTACGGCTTTACTGGTTCCTAAAACCAATCCTATATCATTTGAGGGAAGTTTGTCGAGACTGTAAAAATTTCTATCTTCAGTGGAATAGACAATCCAAATGTTACACACTAAAATACCAATCAACGCAAAGAAAATCAATGCGATGATTCCTTTAAAGAACCATTTTACTGATGTAGTGAAATCGAATGGCTCTGTCAATGATATTTCATAGGTATTTTTCAGTAGTAATAATCATTTATAGTGGAAGTTACTGATTATAAATATATTAACTAATTTGTAGATTTAAAAATAAGTAGTTCCTTAAAATCACATTAAAAAAAACAAAATATCCAAAAACTATTTTTAAT
>NZ_JBWKYN010000372.1:0-862 GCF_059423785.1 Arcicella sp. GW458-12-2-14-TSB2
TGGTAGTTCTACCAATGATGAAAAGATAATTCATAACCTATGTTCAAGATTGTAATTGAAAATTTATTTATTACTGTTCTCTTAAATTAGCTCTAAAATGTTGGCAGTCGGATAACTTTTATTAATCTGTTAAGCTATGTCAATTTGAAAAAGTCACTTGTAATTTGCTGTGTTTTTTTATTTTTTGAATAAGACCTATTAATATAACCAGGATGATAAAAGCAATTATTATTAAAATTGATATCATATATTGGAGTATAACTATGACTATATTCATTGAAAATTTTAGTAGCTATTTCTTTAAATATTCCATTTTTACCCACATTTCCCCAACCAAAATAAACTGGTTTATTAATGAACAAATGGTGTTCATTAAAGATATGGCTTGAATTTTCACTAAAGTTAGAGACAGCATTTTCTAAGTTTGCGTCTTTGTAGTAAAAACAATTGAAAAGTTGTATAATACCATCAAGTTGTTTTTCTTGTCCTGTGTACCAACCACTAAATATTTTTACTAAATATCTCATAGTGGGATCAATAGAGTAGTCATACCATATCTCATTGTCATTGATATGTAGATTATGATTTTTCAAATAAAATTCTTTGATTACCTCTATATTGCACTTTTTTTGTGTCTCTTTAGCACTACCAGGATTCATTAATACAGCACTGCCAATTAAATCAGTAGAATTTCCAAATTGTAATAAAGTTTTTTTCCTATAAATTTTATCATCCTCTTTTAGGAATTCAGCATAGACTTTCATATTTATGTTTTTTGTTTATATATTGTTATGTTAAAAAAAATTGTTTTTAAGTGGAGTTAAATTTACATTCTTTGAATCATTGTATAACTAGTAATCAC
>NZ_JBWKYN010000373.1:0-842 GCF_059423785.1 Arcicella sp. GW458-12-2-14-TSB2
AGAGAGGGACTTAAGTCCCTCTCTAGTGATAAGTAAACTACTCAATCATTTTTTGCCTTTTTCAATTGATTATAAAGTAACAAAAATTTTGTAGTCAGTATAATTTTATGGTATTTAGATTTAATTCTCTTGTTTTCTAAAACAACCATAAGTATTATGAAAAAGGCTACAGTCTTAGTATTTATAATTTCACTATTTACAATCAAAGCGGTCTCTCAAACTGTTACATTACCTCCCAATAATACGATAGATTCTACAAAATTGGGATTGAACTTCAAGAATGCTCCTTTCTATGCTAGATTCATGCCCTTATCTATTTATACAGGTGCAGGTAAAACAAGAGACAGGGTAGCACAATTTATTGAATTTGGTAAATCTTTCAATGTAATCGATTTAGGTATTGCCCTAGGTCGAAACTCTCTTAGACCAGACACCACTACGTTTCTGGAAGGTAAAATCACGATGGATGTATGCAATTATGGGATTTTTGCCAATGAAATGACCATAGGGGCAGGCAAAGTATTTGATGCTGAAGGCAGTTTAATGTTGGAACTATCCTACAGTATTTTTGCACAACTATCCAAAAATTGGGGTATTGGCATCTCAACAGGCTACTATGATTTTAGCAACGAGTTTTACGATAGTGCTAAAACATATTATGGCTTTTTTATTAGATATGGTTTACAAAGAACGGATACTGGCGGACTGCTAGGGATAGGAAGAGGTCACGGGCGACCAGGAAGGGCGGGGCATCGTGGGCATGGTAGATAAATTAGAAGTAATGCCTTACTTTTCTATTAGCGGGTGACTTAAGTCCTACTGATTACCCACAAGTGTATAAA
>NZ_JBWKYN010000374.1:0-805 GCF_059423785.1 Arcicella sp. GW458-12-2-14-TSB2
TAATTGTTTTTTTTAAAAAAAAACGAAAAATAATTATAGATAATATTTAATCTATTGATAATCAATCAATAAAACTCAATAAAAATATTGAAGCTAACCAGTTATTTCTGAGAATAACGATACTTTGTTGAAGAAGATTTGAAACCGATTGCTTGTTGATATCCATAATAGCAGAGATTTCCTCGTGGTTGAGGTTCTCATAATATCGCAAGTACAAGGCTTCTTTCTGCCGCTTTGTCAATAATTTGAAGTATTCATTAAATTTAGTAAGCAATTCGTTTAAATCATCTTCTTGCAAAAGCATGGATTCGATGTTTTGAAACTCAATCATTTGCTCGTCTTCTTGTTCAAGAAAATCCGTCGATAAATTATTTTTATTTACTGCCCTAATTAAATTATTACGAAGTGCTTTGAACAAATAGTTTTTTACAGAAGCAGGCGTAGAAAGATAGGCTTTACGTTCTAATAATTCTAAAAATAAATCTTGAATAGTATCTTCAATCAAAGATTTATCCTTGGTGAATTTTGTACCATATTGCAAAAGAGAGCGAAAGTATCTTCTCATCAATTCGCTCAGTGCATCACCATCTCCATTTTTGAAATTAAGCCATAAAAGGCTATCTGAAACATGCTCTCTTGTATGTAATGTTACAATTTTCATATTCAAATGATTCTTGGATGCTCAAACACTAAGAGCATATGTAAATACATACAATTGCTTTATTGTTTTTATACATTGAAAAGTCTAAATGTGTTTGATTGACACAAAACTATATGTTTTTTTTAGAATTATAATACTTTTATC
>NZ_JBWKYN010000375.1:0-744 GCF_059423785.1 Arcicella sp. GW458-12-2-14-TSB2
GTACAGTATTATATATTATTTTACACTCATACATTTAAAATAACCCACACAAATGAAAAAAACGTTTCTACTCATCCTAAGCTTAATCGCTTTCTCTTTCGCCACTAAAGCACAAAACCGTTTCGGTATCAAAGGTGGTGTCAATTTTGCTAATGTTTCTATTAGTGCGGGGGGAATTTCTTTATCTCCAAATTCAATTACCTCATTTCATGTTGGAGGAGTATTAGAATCAAGAGTTTCTGATAGATTCGTAATTCAACCTAGCTTACTTTTTTCACAAAAAGGATTTTCTATGGCAAGTAGCGGAATTGAAGTAAAAGGTACACTAAATTATCTAGAAGTTCCTATCAACTTTTTATTTGAGCCTGCTGACTACTTTTTTATTGGTGGTGGTCCTTATTTAGGGTATGCTCTAAGTGGTAAAAATAGTTCAGGTGGACAATCTGAGGACATGGAGTTCGGAGATGGAGGACTTAAGCGTCTTGATTTCGGTTTGAATCTTACAGCTGGATACGAAGTTGTTGACGGTTTAGTTTTAAGCGCTAATTATTCATTGGGTCTTGCAAATATTGCTGATACAAATGATGGTTCAATTAAAAATAATGTAATTGGTATTTCAGTTACTAAGTTTTTCGGAGCTAAATAATTATAGTAATTTTTTATTCAAAAAGCTCAGCAAACTTGATTTTGCTGAGCTTTTTGAATATAAAGGCATTAATTATTTTTAAATCCTCTCATTTAATC
>NZ_JBWKYN010000376.1:0-716 GCF_059423785.1 Arcicella sp. GW458-12-2-14-TSB2
GATGTGATATATTGAATTTTTAAAGGTAATTAATTACTCCGAATTATTTGTGATAGATAAATAAAGCCTTTTGTATTTTTGAAAGTAACATTTTAATAAGATAGATGTTATTACATTTATTTTCCGTATCCGTTGTGATAGTTGATAAGTCATGGTTCTCTATAACTTCTATTATAGAATGACTTTTCAAAAAACACTTTAATTACTCCGAATTATTTGTGATAGTTGGATACAAAGAATAGCTAAATAATAGGCATATCAAAGGTAATAAGACATAAAAAGATGATTGGTATAATTGGTACATTTAACATCGGTTAAATAATCATTAAATGTGAAATATTAAGGAAAAGATTGTACAAAAAAACATTGAAAATTAGCTTAAACACATTTCCGAATTATTTGTGATAGATAAAACTATTGACATTTATACACAAACGTTACTACGTCAATATTTGCTCCGAATTTTATGCGATACTTCTCCGAATTATTTGTGATACTTCTCCGAATTATTTGCGATAGATAAGTGCCTTTTTCCGAATTATTTGTGATAGATACCGAATTATTTGTGATAGATAAGCTCATAATACACTAAATTTCAAATAGTTACAACGGCAGAAAGTATTTAAAATAATAAATTAAAATAAAACAACATTGTTATTGTTTATGTTTTTTATTAAAAAATAAAACTGAAATTGATATTTGACTACTATTAGTAG
>NZ_JBWKYN010000377.1:0-705 GCF_059423785.1 Arcicella sp. GW458-12-2-14-TSB2
GTTTACTATTGAAGGTTTTGCTTCTACTAAAAGCCCCTTTCAGTAACTTTTAATAATTTAACTGAATAACATCCGCCAATGTTAGGACGAGAAAAAGCTTTTGTGATATTAGTGATAGACTAAAGCTTAAAGTATTTCTCCAGATTTATTGACCCTTTCATTGTGCAGATATCAATCAAAAAAATATTAATTTAAACTGAATTTGTAATTTATTACTTTAAGATGTAATAAATAAAAATATATGCTGTAAAAAGCAAAGGGATTTTTCCCGAAAAGATTACTACTTAGGCGGATTGTGTAAAGACTCGGAGCGATGCATCGAGTCTTTATTTTTTGTGATAATATTGCTCAGAAAAAGTTTAAATAGTTATTTGTACAATTTATGGAAGGTTGATAAATGAAGGATTTAATCAAGATTTAACAATTTATTTTAAAATCTTTTCACTTAAATCATCATATTTTTTCGCTCAAATAACAAATTCTTGAAATTCACATCAAAATTTTAGCTTGGAATGTCTAAATTCTTGGTTCGTGTAATTCTTGAAAAAATCATAGCTTTTAAAATACAATATCTATGATTTTGTATTAATTTTACTTCATCAAATAACAAAATTATGGCGGTAATTATTTTATTTGATATTCCAATTATAATATTTCAAATTCTATTTATGGCGGTAAAAAGACTTTTAAAATATTATAATATAC
>NZ_JBWKYN010000378.1:0-692 GCF_059423785.1 Arcicella sp. GW458-12-2-14-TSB2
ATGTTCTTGGCAATCTCTACCACCGAATTGTCATAGAAATATAAACCAGGTACCGCATAGTTTGATTTTGGTGCCACAGGCTTCTCTTCAATAGAAAGCACATTGAAATCATCATCAAACTCTACTACCCCATATCTCTCTGGGTCATGCACCTGATAAGCATATACTACTCCACCATCTGGGTCATTGTTGGCTTGTAACAATTTACTCAAACCACTACCATAGAAAATATTATCACCCAACACCAAGGCTACTTTGTCATCACCAATAAACTCTTCTCCAATCACAAAAGCTTGGGCTAATCCATTAGGCAATGGTTGTTCAGCATATTCAAATCTACAACCGATTTGTGAGCCATCTCCTAACAATTTCTTGAAATGAGGTAAATCATGGGGAGTAGAAATAATTAATATTTCTTTGATGCCCGCCAACATCAAAATAGAAAGCGGGTAATAAATCATGGGTTTGTCGTAAACAGGCATTAACTGTTTACTAACGGCTAGGGTAAGAGGGTGCAAACGTGTACCTGAACCGCCTGCCAGAATAATTCCTTTCATATCTTTCTTATAGCTTTAGGCTGTAGGCGATAGGCTACAGGCAAATTGTATTAAAATACTTGTTGCTTATAGCCTATTGCTTAAAACCATTTAAGAGTACATTTTTTTATAATAATCTTGGTAATTACCAGAAGT
>NZ_JBWKYN010000379.1:0-692 GCF_059423785.1 Arcicella sp. GW458-12-2-14-TSB2
TTCGTTTTGCCGACTTCTCTTCTGATAACAAATGGCTAATTACAAGAGATAAAAGTGAGATTTACAAAGTATGGGATGTAGTAAAAGGGCAACAACTAGACTTTTTAAAACAAGAGGATAACATTAGTTCTGCTTACTTTTCTTCTGACAATAAATGGTTGATTACAATTGATAAAAATGATGTTACTAAAGTATGGGATATAGCAAAACGGCAACAACTAGACTTTTTAAAACAAGAGAATACCATTCGTTCTACTGACTTTTCTTCTGATAATAAATGGTTGATTACAAGGGATGAAAATTACATTTATAAAGTATGGGATATAGCAAAAGGGCAACAACTAGACTTCTTAAAACAAGAGAATAATATTCGTTTTACTTACTTTTCTTCTGATAATAAATGGCTCTTTACAAGAGATGAAAATGACACTTATAAAGTATGGGATGTAGAAAAAGGGCAACAACTAGGCTTCTTAAAACAAGAGAATAATATTCGTTTTGCTGACTTTTCTTCTGATAAAAAATGGCTCTTTACAAGAGATGAAAATTATATTTATAAAGTATGGGATGTAGAAAAAGGGCAACAGCTAGGCTTCTTAAAACAAGATAATGACATTCGTTTTGCCGACTTCTCTTCTGATAACAAATGGCTAATTACAAGAGATAAAAGTGAGATTTACAAAGTATGGGAT
>NZ_JBWKYN010000380.1:0-685 GCF_059423785.1 Arcicella sp. GW458-12-2-14-TSB2
ACGTACAATATTCTATTTGATTGATTTTCATCTTAAATTCGGTTAATACATATACATTCCAACTGAATGTTCATTCTAAATAATATATAATAATGATAAATGAGACACATCCTTTACAATTAGGTAAATACAATAGGCTAGAAGTCATCAAAGAATTAGACTTTGGTTTGTATTTAGATGGCTTTGAAGGTGAAGAAATTTTGATTCCTAGAGTCTATGTTCCTGAAGGCACTCAAATAGGACAATTCCTAGATGTATTCATATACAGAGATTCTGAAGATAGGCTTATTGCGACTACATTGAAACCTTATGCTACAGTGGGGGAGTTTGCCTATTTAAAGGTGAAAGATGTGAGCAAATTAGGGGTCTTTTTAGACTGGGGATTGATGAAAGATTTACTGGTTCCCTTTGGTGAACAACAATCTAAAATGGCCGTGGGAAGAAGTTATTTAGTTTATATTTATATAGACGAGGAGACTCAAAGAATAGTTGCTTCTGCCAAGATCGATAAGTTTCTCCCAAATGATGCAGAAGAATTTACTGAAAAACAACAGGTAGAATTGCTACCATACGAATACACAGATTTAGGCATAAAAGCATTGATTAACAAATGTAAAATAGGTGTAATTTACAAAAATAAAGTATTTAAATCGGTAAATCTAGGAGAATTTACAATAGGATACAT
>NZ_JBWKYN010000381.1:0-611 GCF_059423785.1 Arcicella sp. GW458-12-2-14-TSB2
GTTGAATATTTTTATCTTGCTTTTTGATGTAGGTATTTAGGGTACTTACTTGAGTTTCATAGCCTTCAATTTTTTTCTGAGTTTCTGCTTTATAAGCCTTAAACTCTTCAACTTTTAAGTCTACGTCTTTAAACATATTTACCATTTTTAAAGAATCTTGCTTATAATTGTTTCTGATATTGCCTATTTCAACAAAATAAGAGCGATATCTTTTCTCTTGGGCAAGCAACTCATCAGAAAGTGTTAATGTTCTAGCCCGTAAATCTCTTACTTCAACTTGTGAGCGTTTAAAGTTTTCATTTAATCTACTTTTAGATCCGTCAAGTTCTTTGTACTTTTTACTACTAACACAAGAAGATTGACTTACAATAAGGGCAATCATAACTACAGAGGCCGGAATAATACTTGTTTTCATGTGTTTTAAAATTGATGGCGATTTTAGGTTAAAAACAATTTTTTAGTTTAATAATAGCAATGGTACATAAATGCATTCATTCTTAATATGAATGAAAGATGGTAAATGGCTATTCAATTTTTAAACGAATTTGTTTAGCCTTAAAATGCTTATTTATGTAAATAAACTTTACAAAAGTTTATTTTGTATTTAAAAT
>NZ_JBWKYN010000382.1:0-575 GCF_059423785.1 Arcicella sp. GW458-12-2-14-TSB2
GTTTTACATGTACTTGATAGAGGTTATGCTAATGCTTGGACGATTGAGTGGTTTATGCACTTTGAACAAGATTTTTTAGTTCGTTGGAAGAAAAATCATCTACTCGTTCATGCCGATAAAGGTAAAAAGAAGACACATTTACTAGCTCGTTCCTTCAAAGCTAAATACCGTAAAATTGTATTCGATAATCAACGTAAAATAGCCAAATGTATTTCTATCGCATGGTCACAAGTACAACACCCTGATTTTGAAGAAATTCCTTTGTCTTTAGTAATTGTTAGAGATAGGAAAAATCACCAATCTCCTTTGTATCTACTTACTTCAATTCAGATTAATAATGTCGAGCAGGCGTGGGAAATGTGCCATTCTTATATGCACAGATGGTCTATAGAACAGACGTTTAGATTTTGTAAAACAGAATTAGCCATTGAGTCTCCAAGACTATGGTTTTTCGAGAATACTTGTAAGTTACTTGGAATCGTAGCACTTATCTATGACTTTTTGATGTACTTAATTAATAACTGGGGAAATTGGATACAATTAGCATTAAAACACTGGTGTCATAGAACAGGAAA
>NZ_JBWKYN010000383.1:0-549 GCF_059423785.1 Arcicella sp. GW458-12-2-14-TSB2
GTATTTTACCACTTAATAAATCAAAATCGTGTTGGATTTTTATCACACTACCTGTGGTATCTCCTGCATTTCCTTGATAGTAAGTAGCTAAATCAGAAGGTAATTGAAAACTTGTAGCATCTCGTAAAATAATACGTTTAAACCCACAAGTAATATGTTCTTGCTTACTTGAAGCTGACAAAACCTTCTCAAAAACTGATTCAAAGCACTTTCGCATAAAACTAACTCCATGAATATTAAAACGCTCGTCTAAAGATTGCTTGGTTAGTTTAACTCCAAAGTTCTTAAATAATGCTGCCCCTAAATCATTTAGACTATCAACTTTACCATTATTGATTAAACAGGTATTCAATTGTAAAAACATCCAAGCACTTAAACGAGAAGAGCTTCGCTCTACAAATTTTACTTCTTTTCCTAAACGCTCAATACTTCCAGTTTCAAAGAATTTACATAAATCGCTAAAACAAGTTGATGATAAATCTATATCTTTAAAATAATCTTTTCCCATATCACAAAGATAAGATTTTCAAATTAGCCTGACGGCTATGG
>NZ_JBWKYN010000384.1:0-540 GCF_059423785.1 Arcicella sp. GW458-12-2-14-TSB2
GACTGTTCATGTAGCACGAGTTTTCAACTCGTAAAATAATACACGAGTTGAAAACTCGTGCTACATGAACAGTAATACAAAAAAATTGCCCGTGGTTCTCACAGGCAATTCATAAAGCGTTATAATCTTTTGAGAAGTGTTGTACATAAATACTCGCCTAGTCAATATCTCGTTGACGACCTTTTCCTGCGGAATAGATTTTTTTGATGAGGTATTCCGTATTTACCTCGGCTTCCCAGCTCCCGAACGATTTATGGTATGCTTGCTCGACTTCGTCCTGATGCTCCTTCGTTTCTTTGGGCTTCTTTTCAGAAGAAATCGTTATCGTAAGTTCCTCTTCATTTTTGAAGAGGTCTTTAATAGTTTTCAGTAAACTATCATTTATTTCGGTAGGTTTGATATAGTAAGTTGCATGCATAATTTTAATACTTTTTCCGATTTTTATTATTACTATTTTAGATTCACGCTACGTAAGAATTGACGGTAATTTTATAAATGCTGAGATTGGATAAAGTATCGAATAAGCTATACTATTTTATC
>NZ_JBWKYN010000385.1:0-535 GCF_059423785.1 Arcicella sp. GW458-12-2-14-TSB2
CTAGTAATCCTACAAGTTTATGAATTCGCTCTAAATATTCCTCATTTAGCTTCTTCAATTCTCTATTTTCTAGTTTTAACTCTTCCAAAATTGTTAGATATAGTTTTCTGTCTTTATCACCTAACTCACTATCTTTTTCAATCTGCTTAAAATTATTATGCAACAAAGTTATTTTTTCTTTGAGTCTGAACGAGTACAGCACTCCTGAACTAAAGGCTTCAAGAATTTTGTCAAATTGTTCTTTGTCTAATTCTGTCTCCTTACTTTCAAAACGGCTGTAAGTTGGTTGGGAAATTTGTAAAATATCAGCCATGGCTTTCTGGGGTAAACCACTAATATTTCTCAATAATCTTAGCGTGATTCCATGTTCACTAATAGGGGTGTTTTGTAAATTATTCATAGCAACAAGTGAGGTTTATCTTGATTTCATATTCCATTTTATAGATATAGTACATGACAAATATACATTTCGAATAGAGATTTAAAAAGCATCTTACATTATTCTTCTGAATAAAATATTCATGCATATAAATAT